>CANQCZ010000010.1 GCA_947591215.1 uncultured Bacilli bacterium
GGAGTAGTTACCAAAGTCGAGGATAAACAAGCGTATTTGACCTCGCAAACTGTGGTGATCGCCGATAAAGCCGAAAAACACGACAAGGATGGAACGCTGTTTGAACTGAAAAATATCGCCTATTCCGCAGATGGGAAAGAAATTCTCAAAGATATTTCCTTTTCCGTAAATAAGGACGAGAGGTTGCTTATTTTGGGCGAAAACGGATGCGGCAAGACGACACTTCTCCGCATCATCGCTCGGTTGAATAAACCGTCGGGCGGAACTGTCAATCAATTTCTCGATAAAAAACTCGGCAAACGAGCAAGCAAAAAATGGTTTAAGAGGGTGGGCGTTGTCTATCAAAACCCAAACTATATGCTGTTTATGTCGACGGTGGAAAAGGAAATCCTGTTCGGGGCAAAGAGCGAAGAATACGCCATGGAAATGATAAAGCTGTTCGGACTTGAAAAAATAAAAAAAAGCCATCCGCAGTCGCTTTCCGAGGGACAAAAGCGGAGAGTGTCGATAGCGGCGGTAGCGGCGGCTATTCCCGACGTACTTCTTTTGGACGAACCGACGGTGGGACAGGACTATTCGGGGCTACGCTCGCTTGTGGAGATTCTCAACGAACTTCATGACCGCACCCATAATGTTATGATCACGGTAACGCACGATATGCGTTGCGCCGAAGCTCTATGCGACAGAGCAGTTTGGATCGAAAACGGTATTGTCAAAGCCGAGGGTGGCAAAGAACTCATTCATACATATTTTTTTGAAAGAACTTAAAGGGGATATAAAAAATGGTCATAAAAGAATACGGGAATCCGCAGGGAAAAATTCTTCTGCTTTTGCATCCGATGCTTGCGGACGGAAAGACAATGACAACTTTAATCGGAAATTCACTTCAAAAGTACCGCATCATCTCGCCCGATCTTTCGGGGCATGGAGAAGATAAGGGCGACTTTATTTCGGTAAAAGAGGAGGCAAAGACGCTTCTTGCGTATTTGAAAGAGCAAAATATCTTTCAAATCGGACTTTTGTTTGGTGCGTCGCTCGGTGCGCGCGTGGGGCTTGAACTGTTTTCCGAAAAATCAATCGAGATCGAACACATCGTATTCGAGGGTGCGCCGTTTTTCAAAAATGCGCCTATCCTCAAAAAAGTCGTTGCATCAGTATTTTTGAAAAAGCAGAAGAGAGTGCGCAAATATCCCGAACGATCCGTCAAAAAGATGCAAGAAACTTATGGGATCTTCGGAGAAAGTATGGCAAGATCGCTTGCGGGTATGAGTAAAAAGAGCATCAAAAACGTCGTTGCCGCCTGCTGTTCTTTTGAGTTCCCACCCTATGACGAGAAGTTGCAAAAGAAAGTTTTGCTTGCGTTCGGCAGCAAAGACGCTGATTATAAACAGCGGAAGAAAATCGAAAAGAGATACCCTAAAATGCGTTTTTTGGTGCATGATGGATACGGACATTGCGAATATCTTGCAAAATTCCCCGAAAAGTATTTTTCCGAGCTAAATTTGTTATAAACAGTATCCGTGCGATATAGAACTCGATTATTCGGATGATTGCAACGGAGTTTTGGAACTGACTATCGGTGTGGATTTTATGGCAAGTATGTATGGAAATGAGGATGTAGTAAACGGCTATTCAACCACAGTTACCCTTGCGGAACTGAAAGCGCGGGCTTTGTCACGCTAGAGATGACGTAACGAAGATCGTCATGGTGACCCCAATAGCTTAAAATATCTCAAATTCGCAGGCGAGCTGTCCGAGAAGAATATCAAGAAATGGACGGAGAACGCGGACGGCGCGTTCGACGTGGTGAAATGGAATAAACCCACCAGCTTCTTCCACGGGAGAATGGTACAGAGCAGTTATCAGCTTTTGAATACCCTCGGACTTCCGAGGAACAAACGGCGAAAATAATCGCATCACTTTAACTTCCTTCCTGACAAGGAACAAAGTTGAATGTGAAATTGGATTTTGTGAGGGTATAGAAATTTCTATTTTTTTAGGAAGTGAAACGGAGCGAAATTTAGGACTTGGGGAGGATTAATCATGGAAATAAGAAAGTTACAAGAAAAGGATGCAGGTGAAGTTTCTTCATTGATTGCGATAACACTTCGAGCTACGAATAGTAAGGACTATTCATCGGAATTCATCGAAAACGAAATTAAAGCATTACAGCCTCAAACGATTTTGGAGAGAGCAAGATGGACACATTTCTACGTTTTTTGCGAAGACGGAAAAATAGTTGGATGCGGTGCAATCGGCCCTTTTTGGAGGAAAATAGATGAGAGCAGTCTATTTACTATTTTTGTCTTGCCTGAATATCAGGGACAGGGAATCGGCAGGAAAATCATTCAAACTCTCGAAAAAGATGAATACTTTTTAAGAGCAAAACGGATAGAAATTCCTGCCTCAATTACAGCTGTGCCATTCTATCGCAAAATGGGCTATGATTATAAAAACGGGAGCACTACGCCGGATGCCGAAGGGTTGGTGCGACTAGAGAAGTTTCGGTAAATTTCCGTTTAACGGGAAGTGGAACAGAGGTGTGACATGAAAGAAAAAGTGCGACTTTTGGATATCGCTTCGAATTTGGACTCAGTACGACGGCGTTGTCGCATGCACTCCACGGCAAGACAACATGGTGTCAGAGCGAATGGCTGTTTTTGCTGTATGGATTATTATGCGGATGATCTCATCTGTTTTTTGCAAGGCAATGGCGTGGATATACCGGACAAAATATCTGTCGCCGGATTTGACGACACACCTCTTTGCGAGGCGGTGAGCTGGTGGAACCGATCATAACCCTCTTTACGTCCCTGGTGATCTAGAACAGCACAAGGAATTGTTGACCGGATTTATTTTGAAATTATTTTGTCATTTTTGGCAAAAATTACGTTCCATTTTGTCACAGCTTAAAGATAAAGTTTGAAAAGAATTATTCCCGCTTATAATGGACGAATGAAAGAATTTTTACAATCATGGAGGCTGACATGGAACGAAAAATCGTACTGAAAAAGGATCTTCTTGACGCCTTTCAAAAGTAGGAGTGAAGAATGGTCAGACGGTCATGGTCCTCTGCTCCCTGAGCGCCTTGGGCTTCGTCTGCGGTGAGCTCAAGTGGTGATTGAGGACCTAATGGAAAGCATTGGGAAGGACGGAACCCATATGATGCCCACTTAAAACAAGCATATTAAGTAACTTTATATTTAATTCGAATATTATCAATTTTTAAATTATATATTATTAAAGCAAAGGATATGTTTGATTGAGACCGATTATTTTACATTTATTTTATAGAAAATAATATTTTCAATGACTATAATGTTTTTTATGAAAACAAAGTTTAGAATTTTATGTCAAGTTCTACTAGGAGTAGTATATATAGCGATGTTGACGTATTTTACGGTTCAATCGTTAAAAAGCGGCACTGCTTCAAGCGAAACATCGGACACGGTTGCTAATGTAACCGCATCAGTGATCGAATGGACAAGTGGACAAAAAGTTACAGTGGATGACTCTTTTCGTTATGCAGTTCGAAAGTGGATTGGCCATTATGGTTATTTTGTTGCGCTAGGTAGTGTTTCTGCTTTATTTTATTATTCCTTCCAACGTCAGACTTCTTGGTTGTTTTCAACCTTATTTCATTTCATCAGCGGAATAGTGTTTGCCTTTTTTACAGAGTTTGTTTGCCAAACAATTGCTTCTGGTCGGTATCCGTCATTTTATGATGTCGGAATGGATTATTTAGGATTTATTTCTTTAAGCGTTATCATCAGTTTGATCTTTTTCTTTTTGTGGCGAAAGAACAAAAAGAAAGAAGCATAATTATTTATAAATAGTAATAGACTACAATTTTACATTTTGTAAAATTTTGCTTTTCATATGTGATTATTTATAATTTTTGACTTATTAATATGGTAAAATAGAAACATAAAAGGAGATGCATTTTATGAAAAAGGACACTTTGATATTGAGTATGTTGCTGACGGTAGGACTAATAAGTTGCGCCGGTATGCAAGAAAATGCTAGCAATCAAGAGTCTTCTAAAATAAGCAGTGAAGGCGAAATCCAAAGTGATGATAGTTATTCACTACCATCGATTGATGTATCCTCGATGCCTAGTGTTAATTTGAGTGAAAATGATCAAGAAACTGATGAGAGTATAGAAGCGCCAAGTACTGAAGCAGACGATAATTACAATCCGGATTCCGAAACGATTGTTTTACTTAAAGATAATAATTCCTCGATTACTAACAATAACGGAGGAGTTGTGGTCCAAAATAATGATATATATGTTACTAAAGGTGGTATTTATCGTTTTTCAGGAACTTTATCCAACGGAAAAATTATCGTTAATTTAGAAGAAACTGAACAAGCGGAATTAGGATTGGATGGTGTTGATATCAGCTGTGATTATGGAGCACCGATTGGTATTTTTAATGGTGACAAAGTTGAAATATCCGCGAAAAATGAAAGCGAGAATTATATTAAGGACGTGAGAACAACATTAGAAGATACTCAAGATGGTTCAAATTCTGCGATATATTCTAAAATTGACACTAAGATTAAAGGACGTGGTTACTTAAATGTTTTAGCTGATTATAATAATGGTATCGGTGTAAGCAAAGATTTGGAAATCAAAAATGCTACGCTTGAAATTGTCGCACCGAATAATGCGATTAAAGGTCAAAATTCAATAACCGTCGAAAATGGAATAATCACCGCGATTTCCACTTTAGGTGATGCGATGAAAACCTCTAACTCAAATTTATCTTCTAAAGGAAACCAAAAAGGAAATATCACAATTTTAGATGGAACGATAAATCTTTATTCTGCTTGTGATGGTGTAGACGCTGCGTACGATGCTACTATCGGCGGTACAAACACTGAACCGACTATTAATATCTTTACTGATAAATACTCTCAATATTCTAAAGAAGTGACTACCACTTCCGAAACAGAAATATATTTTGCTTTATCAAACAATTCGCGACCAGGGACAACTTCTATTGATATTAATGCCTATTATTTTGCGGCCTATTTTACGTTAAATGATGGCAATTCGCAATTTGTAAAATTAAATACTCTCAATTCTAAAGCGTTTGGTGGTAACCGTACCAATTATTTTTCATGTAAAAAACCAACTGAAGCAACGATGGTGCAGTTTTTTGCCTTTTCCAACAATAAAGCAGAAATGACGATTGATAATTTTGATTATATGACTGAAGAATTGTCGCTTCCGATTAGTCAAGATACATATAAAATTTCAAGCATTCAAAACAAGGTAATGTATGGTTCTTGGACTAATTATAGCACTAACAGTGGTATGGGACCAGGGGGTATGGGACCGGGCGGTATGGATCAAGGAAATCCGAATGGTAGTGAGTATTCTTGCAAAGGAATTAAAGCCGATAATGCAATCGAAATAAACTCAGGCATCATCGAAGTTAAAGCTCACGATGATGCAATTAGCGCAAAGAACGATACCCTTTTAGGCACAAACGTTTATGGATTAGGAAACCTCAATATCAAAGGAGGTCAACTTAAAATTACTACTGATGATGATGGTCTTCACGCTGACAATAGTTTAACGATTAGTGGTGGTATTACTAAAGTTTTGTCTTCTTATGAAGGAATTGAAGCAACACGAATAAATATCACCGGAGGTACAAACCAAATTTTTGCTTTGGATGACGGAATAAACGGCTCCGGTAATAATGCTTCGATTAATATAAATGGTGGACTTAGCTATTTTGACGCTAATGGCGATGTTATTGATTCTAATGGAACAATAGAAATGAGTGGTGGCGTTGTTTTTGCAACAGGTTCTTCAGGTGGCGGAAACGGGCTACTTGATTTTGATCGTACTTTTACTATATCGGGTGGTTTCTTCTTTGGTTTTGGCGGTTCCGACATGGCACAAGCTCCTTCATCGAGCAATAATGTAACGATAAAGAAAAATACTTCATATAGTGTTATGCAAAATAATTATATTAATGTTATGGACGGAAACAATATTGTCGCTTCTATGAAAGTTACACGTTCGAATTTAAGATATTATGTCTTAGGATACGATCAATCTTATGGATCATCATTGGAAGTTACTAATTCAACATCACTTGATGTGACTTTAGTTGATGGATTATATTATATTGCCGCGTAAAATTTAAGCAAAGAAAGGATTTATCGAAATGACAATTAATGAATATCAAGAAGCTGCCTTAAAAACATGCAATACTAGTCTTAATAAAAAAGATCTTCTACTAAATGGAGTGATGGGATTATGCGGTGAATCGGGTGAAGTTATCGATCTTGTAAAAAAACATCTTGCTCAAGGTCATGAATTAAATCGCGACAAAATGATTGAAGAATTAGGAGATGTCGCTTGGTACATCGCCTTGACTGCTTATGCCTTAGAGGTCGATATGGATAGTGTTTTAAAGCAGAATATCGACAAACTAAAAAAACGCTATCCTCATGGTTTTGAGAAACAGCGTTCGATTAATCGAGAACAATAATTAAAGATAAATTCTATCAGCATATTCGGGATGGTCGATAAAAGGATTCCGGTTATGCTGATATTTTTCATATATGATATTATTTCTCCTGATTTCAAATTCATCAGGTAGGTTTTCGCGATTCCATTTTAAAAGTGTGGATAAAAAACCCCATTTACCTCCGGAACTATCTTTACCGTCAGTTAGAGTTAAAGCAAAACTTTCTTCGCCATGACGCGGTGCCATGTATAAAAAAGCTCTTGCCACATCACCTTTGTCTTCATCTAAAGGTTCGTAAATGGTTGTCCCGTTACACGAACCGGTTCTTCCGGAAACAGTGCCTGAAAAATCCGAAATATTTTTGCCTCCGGAAGTAATTTCTCCAAAAGGATAGGAACTGCGAGAATTGTTATTTTTCATATCAGAAGCCCGCAGATGATGCAAATCGCTATAAGGCATTGATCCTTTAGATGGAAATCCGTTGCTTTTAGCCCATATGTGTTCTTTATCCCACATTTGAGGCGAAACCGGATTATTGGATGAGTGATATTTATTCCAAGTTTGTCGCATCGAAGGATCGTCATTTTTGGTATAGTAAAGTAAATGCATGACCGGATTAGGATCATTTTCATCAGGTGATACATCCCAATTTCGATCAGTATATAACATGCATTGTTCTAGATTATCATAAGACATTTTATTGTGATTTTTGATAATGTTGTACAAGGCACTTTTTAAAGCC
Source organism: uncultured Bacilli bacterium (assembly GCA_947591215.1). GTDB lineage: Bacteria > Bacillota_I > Bacilli_A > RFN20 > CAG-449 > CANQAG01. The sequence goes on from CANQCZ010000010.1 coordinate 7,237, forward strand.
GTCCCTTTTAAACTTGAAGAAATCGGAGCGTAATATTTATCGATTTCACTTTGCTGAGTTGAAGAACTTTCGATAAATGATGAAGATTCTTCAAAAGAACTGCTGCTTTCTGAAGAAGATTGTTCTTTTGATTCTAAACTATCACTTGAAAATGTTGATGACTCTTCCTCTAATGAAGCGGAAGAATCATCTTCTAGTGAAGACTCTATACTTACATCACTTTCAGTTGATAAAAAAGAAGAATTATCTAAATGTGACGATACTGAAAGAGGGCTATTGTTATTAGCACAACCACTTAGAATAATAGGTAATAGGATTAATAAATGTTTATTTTTTATATTATTCTCCTTAATTAAAGTATAATCTTTAACTAAAAGAAAAACAAATATGATGTATTGTTATGAAAGTAAAGCTATTTTGAATTTTTGTTCGAATGTTTTTGTTGTTTTAATTTTTGAGCGTGATATTTACGCCATTTAGCCACGTTGACATGATATTCAAATAAAAATGGTTCTTCTTGCGGACCGGTTTGAGTTTCATCGTAAATGATATTTTCGTCAGCTATTTCGTTTAGAACGCGTTTATTTCGTTCTAAGTAACTATCTTTAAAATCTCTTTTCATTTTATGCACCTCAAACGTATTATTTGCACTTAAAATTTTAAAATTCTAAAAAAGTTGTTAGTATTTACGTACGCTATATAGCAATATTTGACAATCTTTCTTTAATAACCTATAATCTAAATATTGTGAGAAGTAAATAAAGATTTTCACGATAAGATATCATTTGGTTAAAGATAATTTACCTTAATTTAACAAGGTAGAAAAAAAACTATAAAGCAAGTACGGTGAGGTACTTTTTCTTTAAGAGGAGTATTTATGTCTTATTTAGAAATTATCATTATTGCGGTTGGCTTAGCGATGGATGCCTTTGCGGTTTCTATTTGCAAAGGTTTGAAAATGAAAAAGATTAAATATGGACAAGCATTGATCATTGCGCTTTTCTTTGGTGGCTTTCAAGCTTTAATGCCTCTTTTAGGATGGTTATTGGGACATCAATTTGAAAGTTTTATTACTGAAATAGATCATTATATTGCCTTTGCTTTATTAGCGATAATCGGGGGTAAGATGATTTTCGATAGTGTCAGAAAGAAAAAAGACGATAAAGAAGAAAAAGAAAGCGAAAAATTTGACATTAAAGAACTTTTTATTTTGGCGATCGCTACAAGCATCGATGCTTTGGCAGTAGGAATTACCTTCGCTTTTTTGAAAGTTGAAATTTTAGGTGCTATCTCTATAATCGGAGTTATCACATTGGTTATTTGTTTTTTAGGAGTTTTAATCGGAGGCTTTTTTGGTGATAAATTGCAAGGTAAAGCTGAAATAGTCGGAGGAATTATTTTAATTTTAATGGGATTAAAAATATTATTGGAACATTTAGGATGGCTACCATTTTAAAATATTTATCTTAATCGTGTCATTGATTTCAATTATACAATATGTACCTTCGGTTCCGTCGCGGGGTCGTGTTAAAGAACCGGGATTTACAATATATCTCGAATTTGGTAATTCTATAATCTTTGCAATATGAAGATGACCGAAAAGAATAATGTCAATATTATTATCAATCATATATCTTTCGTTAATTTTTGAAGAATCATTTCCATGCAACATCAAAATTCTTTTGTTATTGATTGTTAAGGTTCTCTCACGTGGAAAAGGATAGTAATCCACATTACCTTTTACGGAAGCAAACGGAGAAAGTTCTTCTAACGATAATTCGCTATCGCCAAGATGTAAAAAATAATCTCCGTCATAATGAAGATTTGTAAGATCTCTAATAAATGAGCGATCACGATGCGTGTCGCTAACGACTACTAATTTCATGTTGATATTTTAAAACATTTTGAAAATTTATGCATTATAAAGACAAGGATTTAAAAGAAATAAAAAAGGTTATCTTTAAGATCGTATACAGGTTATACTTTAATTAGAGGAACAACTATGGAAAGTATAAAAGAATTATATAAAATCGGAAGAGGACCCTCTTCTTCGCATACTATTGGTCCAGAAAGAGCCGCAAAAATTATGATGGAAAGATACCCGGCAGCGGATTTTTTTGAAGTGGAACTATTAGGATCTTTGGCTTTTACTGGAAAAGGTCATAGAACAGATTTTGTATTGCAAAAAACTTTTAATGTAGAATGTAAAGTTGTCTTTAATACCAGCCTTAAAGAATTAATGCATCCAAATACATTCATCATCCGCGCATATAAAGATAATCAACTTCTTGCTTCTTTAACGTTTTATAGTATTGGTGGTGGTAGTCTTCAAATTGAAGGTGAAGAAAAAACACCTAAAGATGAAATTTATTCTGAGAAAAATATGAAAGAAATAATTTCTTGGTGTCATTTAAATAATTGCTCTTTTGCGGATTATGTTTTTGCGCATGAGAAAGTAGCAATAAAAGGTTATTTAAATAAAGTTTATGAAAAAATGAGCGAATCAATTGAAAGAGGACTGCAAAAACAAGGAACCTTACCGGGGAAACTTCATATACAACGGAAAGCAAAAAGTATTTATGATTCGCGTATTCAAGGTGAAGAGAATTATGATTTGAAAACAATAGCGAGTTATGCATTAGCTGTCGCTGAAGAAAATGCATCAGGAGAACAAGTGGTGACTGCTCCAACGTGTGGTTCTAGTGGGGTGCTTCCAGCGATTCTTCGTTTTGCTAAAGAAAAATATCATTTCAGTCAAGAAAAAATTATAGAATCATTGGCTGTTGCCGGTATTTTTGGAAATGTCGTCAAAACGAACGCTTCGATTTCGGGTGCGGAGTGTGGATGTCAAGCAGAATTAGGAACAGCATGTGCTATGGCATCTACGGCCCTGGCGTATCTTTTTGATTTATCGCTTGAGCAAATAGAATATGTCGCAGAGATGGCCTTAGAGCATAATTTGGGTCTCACATGTGATCCGCTTGAAGGTATGGTTCAAATTCCGTGTATTGAAAGAAATGTAGTCATTGCTTTAAGGGTTTTGGACTTAGTTGAACTAGCGAAACTTCTTACTAATTCTCATAAAATATCTTTTGATATGGTGGTTCAAACGATGAAAGAAACCGGTATGGATCTTAATTATAAATATCGTGAAACCGCTGAAGGTGGATTAGCTCGATTAAAAGATAAGATTATTTAATTGATGAATGTCAAATGCGGTTTAATCTTTTAAATTAATAGATGACTATTCCTTCAAATATGATAAGCTGAGCACAAAAAGATTAACACTATACGTTTTCTGCAATTTACTTGGCTTTTGTCACAAAAATTATATAATTTTTGTGACAATAGGGATTAAGAAATGAAATCGTTGCAAGAGTCGATGATCGATAAGATATCTCACTACCCTCATAGGTTTTTTGCATAAGCGTTTTTTTGGATCTCGCAGGGTATGATACGGTTAGAAAGGCGTTGGATCGCTTGGAAGACAGCAGCGAATGTTTACTTATTTGAATTATTGTGTATAATATAAATAACCCCATTGAGGGAGTACCCACTCACACAGAGTGGGATTTTTTTTATTTAATATACTATAATGATGATGTCTACGTTTCAGTTTATTCAAACCTATATTTTGAATTTGTGCTAATGGAATATTTTAATAACACGACTATCAACACCACTATATTTAGATAATGTTATATCTTTTTAGGTATTGGATATTTATTTCCATTTTTGACATAATCAATTTTATCTAATTTATAAAGTCCATTATTTGTCTCTCATGAAGTAAAAGTATTTACCTCACATTTACCATTTTTTAACCATACGAATAAATACATAATGACTTTTTAATAAACCCAACGTTTCTTTACTGCACCAACCAATTTTACCTATGTGTCTGTTTATTTTTAGTTTTCTTGCCATAACGAACTACCTACTTTTTACGTTTTTTTTCTTAGTTCGATGATTATCTATAGATTTACTAATAGATTTAATACCAGAATGACTACTGCTAAAAACAACTTAAGTAAATGAAAAAAAAGTAAAAAACTATAGTTATAGTGATTTTTATTTACATATGTTTTGATAAGATTAAAAATTCTTTGTAAAAAAAAATAGATATAAAAAATACTTTTGGTGAAACGTTACAAAATACGCTCGCCATGGTATAATACTTTTGCAAAATTTTTATTTTAAGCATTGTAGTAAAGTCTTATGTGTTTTACCGCAATGCAAAGGAGGAAATATGAAGAGAAAATTGCTTACTTTCGCGACTTTAATTTGTGCTGTTTGTTTTTCATTTTCACTTGTTTCTTGTGGAGGTGACGGAAACAATAATAGCGACAACACAAGCAATAAGGTCGATACTGTTGCTGTAACAGGAATTACACTGAGTAAAAATGCCTTGACACTTGATGTTGGTGGCGAAGAGACACTCACCGCGACCATTACGCCCGATGATGCTACGGATAAGACGGTTACTTGGGCATCTGATCATAGTGAGATTGCAAAGGTTGAAAACGGAAAGGTAACGGCACTCAAGGCGGGTACTGCCAATATCACCGCGACCGCGGGAGAAAAGAGTGCAACATGTGTTGTTACGGTAAATGCCGCTGATGTAAAAATGTCCGAAACGGACTGGCAGGACTGTGTAACCACATTTGCCGAAGCTACAAACTTTACTAAAACGCATACGAATGTGAAACGAAACGCCGTTTTCTGTATCCAAAAGAATACCGACATGAAACATTACGATATAGGATTCTACAGAATGGATAGCGATGAAAAGAGTGATGAGACCATCTACGAAGAAAAAGACGGAAAGTACTATTGTTATAGCATCGTGTACTATGATACCCATGCAGTTGCAAATCCTGTGTGGACAAAAGAAGAAATTACAGAAGAAGAATACAAAGGACAGTTGAGTGATAATTTCTATTTTGAGAGAGATTTGCTGGCATTAACACTTAATGAATATTATGACGAATTTACTTACGAAGGCAACGGCAAATATACTTTAGCAACAGCAACCGTACCTGAAGAGGGATACGGACTTGAAGACATTGAGATTATTGTCGATAACGGCAAATTTGTTAAAATTTCGTTAGTAGCAGAATATCTCGGAAAACTTGAATTTGACAATTTTGGCACAACGACAATTGATGTCGTTCCTGAAGTTGCTACCGACGAGAAGATGTCTGCAACAGAGTGGCAGGACTGTGTAACTACATTTGTCGAAGCTACAAACTTCACTTTAACACAAACGAATGTGAATCGAAACGCCGTTATCCGTATCCAAAAGAATACCGACATGAAACATTACGATATAGGATTCTACAGAATGGATAGTGAGGAAAAGAGCGATGAGACCATCTACGAAGAAACAGACGGAAAGTACTATTGCTACAACATCGTATACTATGAATATGGCCAAGAAGTTGCAAATCCTGTGTGGACAAAAGAAGAAATTACAGAAGAAGAATACAATGAACAGTTGTATGGTAATGACAATGTTGTTGAGAGCATCAGTACTTTCTATTTTGTGAGAAATTTGATTGCATCGACACTTAATGAATATTATGACGAATTTACTTACGAAGGCAACGGCAAATATACTTTAGCAACAGCAACCGTACCTGAAGAGGGATACGGACTTGAAGACATTGAGATTATTGTCGATAACGGCAAATTTGTTAAAATTTCGTTAGTAGCAGAATATCTCGGAAAACTTGAATATGAAGATTTTGGCACAACGACAATTGATGTCGTTCCCGAAGTTTAAGATAAATTTAAATATTGGATTGTAAATAGTAAAAGCAACGGTTCATTCCGTTGCTTTTACTTTTATCGTATTTAATTTAGATTGAAATATCTTTTTTATAGTGTAAAGAGGAAAGGATCGAAGATTTCAGTTGCATCTTGAACTTTTAAAAATATATTTTAATTTAAAAATAAGATTAATTAATCGAGTATTATTTGATAATAAGTAATGGTATAATTTATCTTGTTCAAATGGGGTTAAGAAATGATTGAACTTTATCGTAAATATCTTAAGAAATATAAAAAAGAGGTCATTTTAGGACCCTTGTTTAAGCTAATTGAAGCGATTTTTGAATTAATTGTCCCTTTAGTTGTGGCTTATATTATTGATCATGGTATAAAAAATAAAGATTTTGAAACTATCTACAAAATGGGTGGCGTTTTAATCGCCTTAGCGGTTGTCGGATTATGCTCAACTTTGGTTTGTCAATTTTTTGCTTCAAAAGTTTCACAAAAAGTCGGAACACAAATGCGGAAAGACTCATATGTTCATATAAACAGTTTATCTAATCGAGAAATCGATAAACTGACTGTTTCAAGTCTTCAAACCAGATTGGTTAACGATACGATTCAAGTTCAAAATTCAATTGCGATGTTGATTCGTCTTGCAATACGAGCTCCATTTATTGTTATCGGAGCCACGATCATGTCATTTATAATCAGTCCTACTTTAGCAATTATCTTTGTTCTTGCGGCTTTAGCAATCGGGTTAATAATCTTTTTGGTTTCTAAATTTTCATTACCGCATAATAAAAAGATGCAACAACAATTAGATGACTTAACTGTTATTACTAAGGAGAATCTCACCGGTGCTAGAGTGGTTAGGGCATTTTCCAAACAGCAATATGAACAAAAGCGGTTTTATGATAAGACGGATAATTTAGAAAAAACGTCACTTAAAATCGCCAAAATTTCATCGTGTCTCAATCCATTGACGAGTGTTGTCGTCAATATGGCGATAGTTTTAATAATTTATTTTGGAATGTTTCAAGTTGAAAGTGCTTCACTTACTCAAGGGCAAATTATCTCACTTGTCAATTATATGACTCAGATTTCAATTGCGATTGTTGTTGTTGCCAATCTAGTGGTGCTATTTTCTAAAGCAAGCGCCTCGTCAAAAAGAATAAATGAAGTGTTTAATACTTCTTCAAGTATTAAAAATGGGACCAAAAAGTTTGAAGATTCAAAGATAAGTATCGAATTTAAAAAAGTAGATATGCGTTATAGCGCTTTTGCGATGAACGCTTTGAGCGATATTAATTTTAAAGTTGAAAGCGGAAGGACGCTTGGAATAATAGGAGGAACCGGAGCCGGAAAATCAACATTGATCAATCTTTTAATGAGATTTTATGATGTAAATAATGGTGAGATTTTGATAAATGGTCAAAATATAAAAAACTACGATATAAAATCATTGCGTGAAAATATAGCAATTGTTCATCAAAAACCGACTTTATTCAGCGGGACGATTAAAGCAAATCTGAAATATGGAAAAGAAGATGCAACAGAAGGAGAAATGTATGAAGCGTTAAAAATGGCAAATGCCTATGATTTTGTGTGTGAAAAAGAAGGATTGGAAACCGAGGTTCTTCAAGGCGGCAAAAACTTTTCGGGTGGGCAAAAACAACGTTTGGCGATTGCCCGCGCGTTAATTCGTAATCCGAAATTATTAATCTTGGATGATGCGACTTCAGCATTAGATTATAAGACCGAGGCTGAAGTTAAAAAAGCGATTTTCAAAAACTTTAAAGGGTCGATGATAGTTATCTCCCAAAGAGTAGCGACAATTAAAAATCTTGATCAAATCATCGTCTTAGAAGACGGGTTAATTGTTGGTTCCGGAAATCATTGTGATTTATATGAAACGTGTGAAGTCTATCGTGAAATTTGCGATTCGCAACTATCGAAAGATGAGGTGAACCGCGATGAATAAAAATATTTTAAGAAGAATATTACATTACACTAAACCTTATAGAAAGTGGATCGTCACGACGATAATTTCTGCACTAATCTATGTTTTGACCACACTTATTATCCCGATTATCACCGGAGATGCAATCAATTCGGTGGTAGGACCGCGACAAGTAGATTATAAAGCGGTGACAATAAGAATCTTAATTATAATAGTGCTTTTTGTAATAGGCGCAATCGCAGAATGGATCTTATCATATGCTTCTAACGAGTTAAGTTATAAAACAGTAAAAGATATGCGAAAAGATGCGATTGATAAAATATTAAATGTTGATTTAAAGCATTTAGATGCGATGGCAACAGGTGATATTATCACTAACGTGATTACTGATGTTGATCAAGTCAGCGATGGCTTAATTCAATGTTTTAAACAATTTTTTACCGGAATCATTACCATAATCGGAACTTTGGTTTTGATGTTTGTGATTTGTTTCCCGATCGCCATTGCAGTTGTCATTTTAACTCCGTTAAGTTTATTTGTGGCTTCTTATATTGCAAAATCTTCCGCGGAAACTTTCAAATTGCAATCTAATAAAAGAGGGGAATTAGGGGCTTTTGTAAATGAGTATCTTTCAAATCAAAATATCGTCACTTCGTATGGATTAGAGCAAAAAACGATTGATGATTTTGAAAAAATCAACCAAGAATTAGATAAATATGGTTTTAAATCTCAGCTTTTTGGAGCTTTAATCAATCCTTCTACACGTTTTGTCAATGCGATTATCTATGCTGTTTTGGCGGTCGGAGGGGCGCTTATCGTTTTAGATGGGCGTTTCGGTTTAACAATCGGAACTTTATATTCATTCCTAACTTATGCTTCGCACTATACAAAGCCATTTAATGAAATTTCAGGAGTAATCGCCGAATTACAAAATTCCTTAGCTTCCGCGAAAAGAATTTTTTCGTTCTTGGATATCGAAGATCAATCTAGTGATAAAAATAATTATGTATTAAGAGATCCGCAAGGAAATCTTAATTTAGATAATGTGAGTTTCTCCTATAATGATAAAAAAATAGTAATCGATAATTTAAATTTAAAAGTTGAAAAAGGAACCGCGGTTGCTATTGTAGGACCGACAGGATGTGGTAAAACGACGTTGATAAATCTTTTAATGCGGTTTTACGATGTGAATCAAGGAATAATAAAGTTAGATAATTATGATATTAAAACCCTGACTAGAAATTCATTACGAGAAGGGTTTGGAATGGTGCTTCAAGATAGTTGGATCTTTAAAGGTTCCATCAAAGATAACATCGCATATTCCGTCGATAATGCGACTGAAGAAGAAATAATCGCCGCTTGCAAAAGTAGCAAAGTACATAATTTTGTAATGAGAATGGAGCACGGATATGATACTATAATCGATGATGCAAGTGGTCTTTCTGAAGGACAAAAACAGCTGATTTGCATCGCAAGATTAATGCTTAAAGATCCGAAAATATTGATCCTTGATGAAGCGACATCCTCGCTTGACACCAGAAGTGAAATTATCATTCAAAGTAACTTTAAAAAGTTAATTAAAGGTAAAACTTCATTTATTATCGCGCATCGATTGGCGACTATTAAAGAAGCTGACATAATCTTGGTAATGAAAAATGGTAAGATTGTTGAAAGAGGAACACATGAAGAATTGCTTTCACAAAAAGGGTTCTATTTTGAACTTTATAACGCTCAGTTTAATGGTGAGTAGAAAGGAAAATTATGAAAAATCCTAAAGCAGATAATTTCTATATGCCGGGCGAATATGAGCCTCATGAAAAAACTTTGATGCTTTTTCCGTTTCGCGGAGATGTGTGGCGGTTAAAAGCAAAGCCGGCGCGTACCGTTTTTCAACAGCTCGTTAAAGCTATCAGTGAATTTGAACCGGTTTTAATAGGGGTAAGAAAAAGCGATTTTGAAGTTGCCAAAGAATTATTAAACTTTAAAAATGTCTCGTTTATCGAAATGAATTACGATGATTGTTGGATGCGCGATGTAGGACCTACTTTTGTTGTCGATAATAAAGGGGACATTCGCGGTGTTGACTGGAAATTTAATGCCTGGGGCGGAAGTTACGATGGTTTATATGAACCTTATGATGCGGACGATAAAGTTGCTGCTACTATTTTAGAAAATGAAAGTATTGAAAGGTATCGTCTTGATGATTTTGTGTTAGAAGGCGGATCGATTCATGTTGACGGAGAAGGAACCGCGTTAGTGACCGAAGCTTGTTTGCTATCGAAAGGAAGAAATCCGCATTTGACAAAAGAAGAGATAGAAAACAAACTCAAAGATTATCTTAATGTAGAAAAAGTAATCTGGTTGCCACGAGGTATTTACCTTGATGAAACTAATGAACATGTTGATAATGTCGCGTGTTTTATAAAACCGAGAGAGGTTTTAATGGCGTATTGCAATGATCCGCAAGATCCTCAATATGAACTGAGTAAAGTCACATATAATGCACTTTTAAAACAAAAAGATGCCAAAGGGAGACAAATCAAAATTCATAAGATGGTGATGCCAAGTCCTATATACATTAGCGATGAAGAAGCGGAAGGATTAGAAATAAAAAAAGATAGCCTAAATCGCATAAAAGGGATGCGTTTAGCAGCTTCATATGTTAATTTTTATATAATTAACGGAGCGATTGTAATGCCGGGATTTAATGATCCTAATGATCAGCTTGCTAAAGAGACGTTAGAAAAACTTTTTCCGGAGCGAAAAATTATTCAAATCAATACTAGAGAAATTCTTTTAGGAGGAGGCAATATTCATTGCCTGACTCAACAAATGCCAAGGAGAAAATCAAGATGAGAAAAGTTAAAGTTGCCGCAACGCAAATGGCGACAAGTTGGAATCGAGAAGATAATTTAACGAAAGCGGAACGCTTAGTGCGAAAAGCCGCTCAAGAGGGAGCAAATATTATTCTCCTTCAAGAATTATTTGAAACGCCGTATTTTTGTCAAAAAGAAAAATATAAGTATTTTCAATTAGCGACCACAAGTGAAACAAATGAAGCGATTAAAAGATTTAAAAAGATAGCCAAGGAATTACATGTCGTTTTACCGATTTCGTTTTTTGAACGAGCTAATAATGTTTTTTATAATTCTTTGGCGCTTATAGATACTGATGGTGAAGTAAAAGGTATCTATCGTAAAACTCATATTCCTACCGGTGAATGTTATGAGGAAAAATTTTATTTTTCTCCGGGCGATACGGGCTTTATGGTATTTGACACAGAATTTGGAAAATTAGGCCTTGGAATTTGTTGGGATCAATGGTTCCCAGAAACGGCCCGTTCTTTAGCGTTATTAGGCGCAGAAATTTTAATGTTCCCTACAGCGATAGGATCAGAACCAACTCCGACCATTGATTCAAAATTGCATTGGCAGAATACGATGAGAGGACATGCTGCCGCGAACATTATGCCCTTAGTGGCATCTAATCGAGTGGGAGTTGAAAAGGATGACAATTCTTCAATGACATTCTATGGTTCTTCTTTTATCGCCAATGAAGAAGGAGAAATCGTTAAAGAATTAAATCGTACCGAAGAGAATATCTTAGTAGCGGAATTTGATTTAGATGAAATTGCTAAAAAAAGATATTCGTGGGGTGTTTTCCGTGATCGACGACCGGAAATGTATAAGACCCTATTAAAAAAATAAGGAGAATAGATTATGAAACAAGATTTAAAAAAAGTCGATGAAGAAGTTTACAATGCTATTGCGTTAGAGCGACTTCGCCAAGAACAACATCTTGAATTAATTGCTTCGGAAAATTATGTTTCCAAAGCGGTTTTAGAAGCACAAGGTTCGATAATGACCAACAAATATGCGGAAGGTTATCCGTCTAAACGCTATTATGGTGGTTGTGAATATGTAGATATAGTTGAAGAACTAGCGTGTGAACGATTAAAAAAAATTTTTAATTGCAAATTTGCCAACGTGCAACCACATTCTGGATCACAAGCGAATATGGCGGCAATTCGTTCTTTGATTAATCTTCATGATCGAATTTTGGGGATGAGCCTCGATGGTGGTGGACATCTCACACATGGTTACCATTTGTCTTTTTCGGGACAAGATTATGAAAGTTATTCTTATGGTATTGATACAACTACTGAAATGATAAATTATGATGCAATTGAAAAATATGCTTTGGAAATCAAGCCACGCTTGATTATTGCGGGAGCATCAGCTTATCCTCGGAAAATCGATTTTAAACGTTTTAGGGAGATTGCAGATAAAGTAGGAGCCTATCTTATGGTGGATATGGCTCATATTGCCGGTTTAGTAGCGGCCGGATTACATCAAAATCCTTGCCCTTACGCACACGTTGTAACATCGACCACGCATAAAACAATGCGCGGCCCGCGAGGCGGAATTATTTTAACTAACGATGAAGAACTTTATAAAAAGATCAATAAAACGGTCTTCCCCGGTGTTCAAGGAGGACCGCTTATGCATGTTATTGCCGCAAAAGCAGTCGCTTTTAAAGAGGCCTTGGATCCGTCTTTTATCGAATATCAAAAGCAAGTGGTTAAAAATGCGGCGGCATTGGCAAATGAATTGAAAAATTTGCAATATCATATTGTTAGCGGTGGGACCGATAATCATCTTCTTTTATTGGATGTAAAAAACAGTGCTCATATTACCGGTAAGGCAGCAGAAACTTTACTTCATAGTGTCAATATTACGTGCAATAAAAACACCATTCCAAATGATACCGAAAAACCTTTTTATGCAAGTGGCATTCGTCTTGGAACTCCGGCTTTAACGACTCGGGGTATGAAAGAAGCGGAAATGATATTAATTGCAAGACTTATTGATAGAGCATTGAAAAATAACGAAGACGAAAAAGTACTTTACGAAATAAAGCAAGAAGTTATCAAATTAACTGAACGTTTTCCGTTAAACTACGATTAATTTAATGATTTTTATAATTTTTAATTAGTAATTTCTGATAATTAGAATATTCATTAATCGTTATTTCTGGATTCCCGTTTTCATAGAGATTATTTTCATCGATTGAAACGTTCATATTGTCTACATAGGCAGAAGTGCCTTCACTTTGACCTTGCAAGTTTAAGTAAATATTATTAAAAAAGGAACCGATATCATTTAAAAATTTGTTGTGCGACCAAAAGCTGTTGCTGTTTTGCCATTCTTTGGTGATAGCAGAATCAATTCTAGAAGAAAAATCAGTATAGTAATTGTAATCTGCAATCGATAATAATTCTTTAATTGATGAAAAAACTTCAAAATAGGCAGAGTATTGTAAGAAAGGATCATCGCTGTTTAAAATTACATAGGCAGCGATAAGATTAGCATCATCTTCGCGAGCGACACCTTTGGCATGAGCAATTTCATGGGCATAGCAAAAAGCAGTTTCGGCTACAGGAATATCTTTATTGATGCTTATTTCAACGGTGGGGGCAAAGAAATTTCCGGTTATATGCATTTGAGACATAAACCAAGAGAAAAAAGCGTTTTTGACTTTAGGTTGATAATCAATAAAATAGTCGCTTTCGATTTTATCAAATTCTTTGTTGATAATTTCTGAAAGTTCATCATTACTATAGGGATTTATAACAAGTCCGTTATCATCACGAGTTACTTTTTTTGAGACTTCGTTAAAAAGTTTAAGATGATATTCGGACATTTGTTTTATTTCTTGGTTTGAAATTTTTTCGGTGTCGATATTGATCGGTAATTCACTTCTACCATAAGCAACACTGCCGGTGATTGTATAATACAATGAAACAAAAACCACTAAACAAACAACGGAAATAGTTTGATTAATGGCGCTTATCCATTTGAATTTTATTAATTTAATAATAAGCATTACAATGGTATAAATAATTAAAAGAATTGCGATGGCGACTAACAATTCGAATAAAGAGAAAGAGATGTTATTTGTTATTCCACCCATCCAATTGTTATAAAAATTACCAAAAGCTTTTGTATACCAATCGCTAAAACCGGTATTAGATTTCAATGCTGTAAAAATGATGATTATGACAATCATGACTGCTATTGAGATGCTTTTTGCGATTATCGATATTAATTTCATTTTATATCACCAAAAATATTATATCACTTTTAATGAAAAACTAGTAGAATTTTATTAGGAGGTACTTATGAAGAAATTTTTTCAAGAATTTAAAGATTTCATTAATCGTGGCAATGTTATCGATATGGCTGTTGGTGTAATTATCGGTAGTGCTTTTGGCAAAATTGTTACAGCGATGGTTGATGGAATTATCATGCCGCTTATCACTTTAGCGACCGGTGAAAGCGACATCAGTGGATTATCAGTGGTTCTAAACGGAGTAAACAAATATATTACTGATGAAAATGGTAGTCAAGTTTTAAACCCAGAAGCGGTGCTATTGAAATGGGGAAACCTTATTCAAGTAACCATTGACTTCCTTTTAATTGCGTTGGTTTTATTCACAATTGTAAAAATCGTTAATGTTATTCACCATCGCTTAAACCGCAAGAAAGAAGAAGCTGAAAAAATCAAAAAGGAAGAAGAAGCTAAATTAGCGGCAGTTGAAGCGGCAAAACCAACTCCGACAGAAGCTTTGTTAATTGAAATTAGAGATCTGTTAAAAAAAGACGAAGTTCAATAAATTATAGATTAAAAATATAAAACAAATATCCAACGCTTAAAGCGGCAATGGCAAGGATGGATAAAGCGATTAATCCGTCACGCCAAGTCGCTTTTTTTCTAAATAAAAAGACGATACCTAAACCGGAATTAATTATTAAACCGGCAATAAGAGAACCGAAAGAGAGTCCTCCTTTTAAAAATAATTCGGTGGTAAGAATTGAAGAAGAGCAGTTTGGTATAAGACCAATTATAGTGGCTAAAAGCGGTCCTAACGCTTTATTGGTTTCTAAAAAAGTCATGATATTGTCTTCGCCAATCCAAAATATTAAAAGTCCGAAAATCAAATTTATAATTAATACATACAGGAAAATTTTAAGAGTGTGAATTAAAGGATGAATTAGATGTTTATGTAAAGGTGTTTCAGCTTTTTCTTTGTTCTTTTTTTCGCTATTTACCTCTTTTTGTTTATTAATCAATCTGTTTGATAAAAAACAATCGCACAAAAAACCGATGACAAATCCTAAAATGAGCTTTGTAATAATCAAAGGTAAAACATAAAGCGTTTTTGAAGCATTGCTTAATAAAATAGGAATTGATTCATCGCTACAAGCGATAAATATTGCGATTAAAGTTCCAAAAGAAATTCCTTTATCAATGTAAAGTTCTGAAGCGACAATTGAAAAACTGCATTGCGGTATAAGACCGAGTAATGATCCTAAAAACGGGGCATATTTATGATTTTGCTTTAAAAGCATAATTAGTTTTTGCTCAAAAAAAGAAACGATGACATAGATAAAAAAAGTGATGGCAAACACTTTGAAACTATCGATTAATGTATCTAATAAAATATCAGTCATTTTCTTTCCTCTAAGCCTAGTTATTATGTGAAAATAATAAGGTACTTACAACAAATAAAGTAAACTTAAATTATGTTTTAATCGTTTAACTTTAGATATTGATAGAGTAAAAGACATTTTTCGGATAAAAGCGGAATTTATTTTGTCAAGTTACGTACACAAAAAATGGGTCAACTTAATTATTCTCATTGAGGACAAATGGTAATTAATGTATAATATACATTACAGCAAATTGAAAGGAATAAAAATATGAACTTTTTAGATAAATTACTTCGAGTTGATAAAAGAGCTTTAAAGAAAATCGAAAAGAAGGCTGAGGCTGTTTTATCTTACGAAGATGAAATGAAAGCCTTAAGCGACGAAGAGTTAAAAGCTAAAACCGAAGAATTTAAGGATAGAATCCAAAACAAAGGAGAATCTTTAGATTCGATTTTGCCGGAAGCCTTTGCAGTTTGCCGTGAAGCAGCGCGAAGAGTTCGAAATGAGTTTCCGTTTAAAGTTCAAGTGATGGGTGCTATTGTTCTTCATGAAGGCGATGTAGCCGAAATGAGAACTGGTGAAGGTAAAACTTTGACGGCAACGATGGCGGTTTATCTCAATGCTTTAACCGGTAAAGGAGTTCATATCGTTACCGTTAACGAATATTTAGCTGCCCGTGACTGCGAAAACATGGGTAAAATTTACAACTTTCTCGGATTGTCGTGTGACGTCAATCTTCGTGAAAAAGATGTCTTGCAAAAACAAGCTGCATATAATGCCGATATTACTTACACCACAAATTCCGAATTAGGATTTGATTACCTTCGTGACAATATGGCACAAAGCGTTAAACAAAGAGTGTTACGTGGCTTAAATTTTGCAATTGTCGATGAAGCAGACTCGATTTTAATCGATGAATCACGAACTCCTTTAATTATTTCCGGTGGTGAAAGAGCCGCGGCTTCGACTTATATCTTTGCCGATCGTTTTTGTAAATCACTGAAAAAAGATCGTGATTTTACGATCGATATTAAAACCAAAACTTGTGCTTTAACCGATTCCGGTGTCGATGCTGCTGAAAAAGCGTTTGGCGTAAAAAACATCTATAACCCTGAGTACACAGAGTTAGTTCATCGAATTCACCAAGCGTTAAAAGCTAATTATATCATGAAGAAAAATGTTGAATATATGGTTGCAAATGATGAAATACATCTTATCGACCAATTCACGGGTCGTGTTTTAAAAGGACGTGAATATTCTGATGGTTTGCAACAAGCTATTCAAGCAAAAGAGAACGTCAAAATTAAATCTGAAACGATTACGATGGCGACGATCACATATCAAAACTTCTTTAGAATATACAATAAACTTGCGGGTATGACCGGTACTGCCAAAACCGAAGAAGAAGAGTTTGAAAAAATTTACAATATGCACGTCACGTGCATTCCGACTAATATGCCGATCATTCGTTATGATGATACTGATTTGGTGTATGGAAGCAAGGAAGCTAAATTTAAAGCCTTAGTTGAAGAAGTCAAAAGAAGACACGCAATCGGACAACCGATTTTGATAGGTACCGCTTCCGTTGAAATGTCGGAACTTGTTCATGATTTATTGGTAAAAGAAAACTTACCGCATGAAGTATTAAATGCTAAAAATCACGAAAGAGAAGCTCATATTATTGAAAAAGCCGGAGAAATGGGTGCGATTACTTTGGCAACAAATATGGCTGGTCGTGGTACCGATATTAAATTAGGTAAAGGAGTTACGGATATAAAATCCGATGAAATAAAATATCCGGCCGGACTTTGCGTTTTAGGCACAGAAAGACATGAGTCGCGTCGTATTGACAATCAGTTGCGAGGTCGTTCCGGACGTCAAGGTGATCCCGGATATTCACGGTTCTTCGTTTCGGTGCAAGATGATTTGTTACTGAGATTTGGCTCTGATTTTTTGCAAACGCTTTTTGCTAAATTGGGAGATGAAGCTCTTGACAATAAGATGGTCACTAATGCCATTACTTCCGCTCAAAAGAAGATTGAAGGTCAAAACTTCGATACACGAAAATCTTTGCTTGACTATGATGATGTTTTGAGACAACAAAGAGAAATCATGTATAAAAAGAGAGATAAGATTTTGTTCTCTGAAGAAATTCAAGAGTTGATTAAAGAATTTTTCAATACTACCGGTGCGGCAATTGTCAAGCGTTCTTTAAATGTTGAAAGCAATGGTGATGAAGTCATCAATCCGGAACTTCTTAAATCTAATTTGGAACCTAAGTTTTTACCTAACGGAAGCTTCGATCCTTCCGGCTATGAAGATGCACCGATCGACGAAGTAAAAGAAGAAATTGCCGAAATTCTTTTTGCTTTTTATCAAAGAAGACGTAAAGAATGGCCCGATGAGATTGCGAACCAAGTAGAAAAACAAGTAGCGCTTCGCTTTGTCGATCGAAATTGGACGGTTCATATCGATTCCATGGCTAAATTAAGAGAAGGCATTCATTTAAGATCGTACGCTAATCAAAATCCGTTACAAGATTATGTGAACGAAGGATTTAAGATGTTTGAACAGATGTCAGATACCATCGCTGAAGAAGTGGTATTCAATCTTTTAAATGTTCAAGTTCATATTAAAACACCAGAAGAGATAGAGCAAGAGCGCTTAGAAAGAGAAAAAGCGGCATTAGCAAATGCAAAAGCTAATGATGCTAGTGAAGAAGACGAAAAAAAAATTAATAATGAGACAAACTAATCGATAAAAGGATGTGATAAAATGTTAGAACTATTCGAGATTAAAAGCATTCTTAACAAATGTCAAAAAAACATTAAGGAATTAGGTGATTCACTTTGACATCGCCACACTTATAGAAGAAGCCGCAAAACAAGAGGCTTTAATGGCGTCTGATTCTTTTTGGAATGACCAAAAAGCAGCTTTGGCGATTGTCAATGATTTAAATGAAAAGCGGGATAAAATCAACGCGTATCAAAAATTAAATAGCGATTATGAAGAGCTAAAAGAAACGTTTGATTTATTGAAGGAAACATATGATCAAGATCTTCATGAATTTTTGGCATCTTCTTTAATGGAACTAGAGAAAAATATCGATGCTTTTGAAACTACAATTTTATTTTCCGGACCTTTCGATAAAGAAAACGCAATTTTAGAATTGCATCCCGGTGCAGGTGGAACTGAATCGCAAGATTGGGCGGAAATGTTGTATCGAATGTATATTCGTTTTGCCGAACAAAAAAATTTTAAAGTGCAAATGCTTGATTATCAAGATGGTGATGAAGCAGGTATCAAAAGTGTTTCGTTTATTATCAAAGGGCGCAATGCGTATGGTTTATTGAAATCGGAAAAAGGTGTGCATCGATTAGTGAGAATTTCACCCTTTGATGCTTCAGGTCGCCGCCATACATCGTTCGCTTCAGTTGAAGTTACTCCGGAAATAAAAGATACCGGTGACATCATCGTTGAAGAAAAAGATTTAAAAATCGACACATATCGTTCTTCTGGGGCCGGTGGTCAAAATGTCAACAAGACGGAATCAGCGGTAAGGATAACGCATTTACCGACAGGAATTGTAGTCAATTGCCAAAATGAACGAAGTCAAATACAAAACCGAGAAATCGCCATGAATATTTTAAAATCCCGTCTATTTCAAAGACAAGAACAAGAACGGCTCGCGGAATTGAATAAATTGAGAGGGGAGCAAAAAAATATTGAATGGGGGTCTCAAATCCGATCCTATGTCTTTTGCCCTTATACGATGGTCAAAGATCATCGTACCGATTATGAAACCGGTGATGTACAGTCGGTTCTAGATGGTAATATCGACGGATTCATTGATAGTTATTTAAAAATGGAGGTCGGGAAAAATGATTAGCAATAAAAAAGAAATGAAACTCCGCATCCTTCATACACTATTGGTTATTTTAGGAAACGTAATCTTAGCTTTTGGCGTTGCGGTTTTTTTGGTTCCATATAATATTGTAAGCGGCGGCATTGCAAGTATTGCTTTGATTTTTCAAGGAGCGTTTGGATGGAATATCAATGTGTCTTTAATCGTAATTACGTGGACTTTCTATATTTTAGGGGCTGTTTTATTGGGTAAAAAGTTCGCTGTTCAAACCATCATTGCAACGATAGTATATCCTTTGGCTTTTTCATTGTTTCTGTCTTTGCAACAACAAACACCGATTTTACACTTAGATGTTACGAATAGTGTCAACCTTCTTTTAGCATCGATATTCGGTGGTTCGTTGACGGGTATTGGAGTTGCGATTACTTTTTTAGGTGGTGGATCGACTGGAGGAGTCGATATTATCGCCTTAATATTACAAAAATACTTCAATTTTAAATGTTCCATCGTTTCTTTTATAGTCGACGCGATTACGATTCTCTGTGGATTTTTTACATATAACGATTTGTCGCTCGCTTTGATCGGTATTATATGTGCTGCTTTAGCGGCGATGTTTGTCGATAAAATATTTTTTGGGACAGGCAATTTTTATATCGCTTATATTATTTCGCCTAAATGGAAAGAAATCAATGAGTTTATTTTAGCCAAGTTAGAACGAGGAACAACGTTAGTTGACTCAATAGGCGGATATTCCGGGGAAGACAAAAAAATGATTCAAGTTTCTTTTTCGGCTAGTGAATATGTTATATTACAAGAAGCAATTTCAAGCATTGATTCAAAAGCGTTTATGAGTATCATCAAAGCGCATGAAGTTAAAGGCGAAGGATTTAATCCGTATATAAAACATAAAAAAAGTCGGTTATTAAAAACACAAAAAGAGGATGATGATTATGGAAACAAAGAAAGAGAAAATTAACGAAGGTAAAAGAGTCTATATCGCTCTTACAAGTTTGATGGCGATAACCTTTTTAGGTGTTGGAATTCTCGTGGGTTACAATATCGATCGAACAGAAGTTCAAGATACTTCTATTAACGAATCTTCTTATGAAGATTTTGTGCAAAAATTTCTCGATATGTATGAATTGATTTATGATCAGTCACTTTATAGCATCGATAAAGAAGATTTAATAAACGGAGCGATCGATGGAATGTTGAATGTTTATAATGATCCATATACTTTTTATACTCTTAATTCTGGCGATCAACATTTAGGTACAAGCGGCATTGGTCTTGGTATTGTCCGTTCTCCTTATAATGGTAATTGTCTTATCACTCAAGTGATTGAAGGATCTCCGGCCGCGAAAGGCGGATTAAAAGAAAAGGATATCATTTATAAGATAGCCAAATTGGATGAAAATAAAGACATTATAGAAAACTCAGAAAAAATGTTAAATGAATATTCTTATTTAGATTGGACTGCGGAAGTTTTCAATTTTGAAGATAAGGATTGCGTAAGAATTTATTACCTTCGTGATAATGAAGAAAAAGTGACAGATGTTACTGTTGGAACTTATATGACTACCAACGTTTCTTTTTCGGCTAAAAAAATCGACGGAAAAGTGGAAGCGTACATTAAGATTTCCTCTTTTTTAGGGATGGGTGTTGGAGAAATATCACCGGTCGATGAATTGAATGGGGTATTAAATACAATCGTTACAAATTATGGGGAAATCGATCATTTGATATTTGATGTGCGTGAAAATGGCGGTGGATATGTTTCGAATTTTGTGAATTCGATGGCGTACTTTGTCGATGATGGAACTACCGTTATGCGTTATCGTTATCGTGATGGAAGCATTCAAGAAGTGAAGACTAAAGATTGGAAAGATATGAAAAAATATAGTGCGAATCGCTATACGGTAATCATTAACGAAAATACGGCTTCCGCAGCCGAAAGTTTTGCGTTAGCAATGAAAGATCTTTTAAATGCCACGATCGTCGGACAACAAAGCTATGGAAAAGGAATCGCGCAAAATCTTAAGTATTATGATGACGAAAGTGTTTTAAGATATACTTTCGCAGAAACTTTACCTCCTTTTAGCGAAGGCATCAACTTAAAAGGAATTACCCCAGATGTAATCGTTGGTTATTCGAAAGAAGACAAATACATTTATCGAGGATATGTTGAAGGTAAGGCGTCTAATGATCTCCTTTCTCTAGAAAGCAAGGAATTGATTATCAAACAGATTAATTTAGTGATGAATCAAAAATTCGATTCTTTTAATACAGCCGTTGTGACTTTTCAAGAAGAGTATGGTCTTGAAGCAAATGGTGAATTTAATAAGGTTACCGCGGATTATCTGCAAATGAAAATATATGACATTTATCTTCAAATATCCGAAGAAATTTTAGAAGTTGCTCGAGGTAATTAAGATGATAGAGCGAAAGTTTGAAGTAGTTTCGCCTTACAAACCAACGGGTGATCAACCACAGGCAATTGAAGAACTTTGCAAAGGTCTTGAAGAAGGCAAAAAATTTCAAGTGTTATTAGGGGCAACCGGTACCGGAAAAACTTTTACGGTTTCTAAAGTAATCGAAAGGGTCAATCGTCCGACTTTAGTGCTGGTTCATAACAAAACTTTAGCCGGTCAACTTTATGCAGAATTTAAAGAACTTTTTCCTAATAATCGAGTGGAGTATTTTGTTTCGAACTTTGATTTTTATCAACCTGAAGCGTATCTTCCAAGCAGCGACACATATATTGAAAAAAACGCTTTAATGAACGAAGAAATCGAAATAATGAGAAGTTCGGCTATTAATTCGATTTTAGAACGACGAGATACGATTATTGTAGCTTCAGTCGCTTCGATTTATGGCCTTACTGATCCAGCCGAATATCGTTCGTTAGTTTTTTTCTTACATAAAGGAGAAGAAATTGATCGCAAAGAGTTGATTGATCGACTTGTAAATGCCCAATACATCAGAAACAATTTAGATTTAGGACCGGGAAGTTTTAGAGTAAACGGCGATGTAATCGAAATCGCTCCACCTTCCACTACGGAATCTACCATTAAAATACTTCTCGATGAAGATAGTAAAATCGATGAAATTTTAGAAGTTGAACCATTGACAGGTGTTGTAAAACATACCTTTAATGAATTTCCGATTTTTCCGGCTCACGAACATGCTTCGACTCAAGAACGGATCAACAAGGCTGTGGAAACCATAAGAGAAGAATTAGTTGAACGCTTGGGATACTTTCATAAAGAAAATAAGTTTTTGGAAGAAGAACGATTAGATCAACGGACGAGACGTGATATGGAAGCTCTTTTGGAATTTGGAATATGTCCCGGAATTGAAAACTATGCGCGTCATATCGATCAAAGAAAACCGGGCGAGACTCCATATACTCTTTTTGATTATTTGCCTAAAGATTACCTTTTGATCGTCGATGAATCGCATGTCACTTTTTCGCAAGTTCGCGGAATGTATAATGGTGATCGATCACGGAAGGAAACTTTGGTCGAATACGGATTCAGATTGCCTTCTGCTTTAGATAATAGACCTTTGAATTTTGATGAATTCGAAAATAAAATAAATCAAGTTATTTGTACTTCGGCCACTCCAGGAGATTATGAATTAGGCAAAACCGGCGGTGAAGTCACTCAACAAATCATTCGTCCCACCGGCTTACTTGATCCATTGGTAGAAGTTAAAGACGTCGATAATCCGGTGTATGATTTAATCGGAGAAATCGATAAGGTTATTGAAAGAAACGAAAGGGTAATGGTCGTAACATTAACCATTCGTGATGCTGAAAATTTAACTTCTTATTTAAAACAACAAGGCTATAAAGTTTCATATCTTCATAATGAAACAAAAACTCTTGAAAGAACCGAGATCATTTATCAGTTGCGGAAAGGTAAATACGATGTTTTGATCGGAATCAATCTTTTAAGAGAAGGTTTGGATATCCCTGAAGTTAGTCTTATAGCGATTTTAGATGCCGATAAAGAAGGATTTTTACGATCTGAAAGATCTTTGATTCAAATTATCGGAAGAGCGGCGAGAAACGAACATGGACGAGTGATTATGTACGCTAAAAATATCACCGATTCAATGAGTGGGGCCATCAAAGAAACTAATCGTCGTCGGGCTATTCAAGAAGCGTATAATATCGAACACCATATCGTACCACATACCATCGTTAAAGAAATTAGAGCGCCGTTACATGTGGTAGACAATATGCTCGATAAACCGAGTAAATTTAAAAACGCGAAGATGACCAAAACCGAGAAAGAGAAGACTATTCGATCAGTTGAAAAAGAAATGCGAGAGGCAGCACGCAATTTAGACTTCGAAAAAGCAGCAACGCTCCGCGATATTTTGTTTGAATTAAAGGGTGAATAAAAAAGGAATCGTGAAGATTCCTTTTTAACTTAATTGATTACGAATATAATCATCGACAGCTTCCGGTTGAATTCCTAATGCATTGGCAAACTCATCATTAACGTTGCTTACTAATGAAGAGAAGTACTCTTTCTCTTGTGAAGAAAGATGTTTCTTCTCATTTTGCAATTCTTTAGAGATTAAATATAGAGATTTTATTAATCGTATTTGCATTTTTAAGTCGCCGGATTGATATAATTCGGCAAAACTTTGCTTTCTTAAGCGAGCATCAAAAATTAAAAGAGGTTCAATTGAAGGGAGACTTGAAATCAGTTCGATAGTCTGTTTTTTGGTTAAAACATGACGCATTAATTCTTCGGCACGATCTTTTGGTATTCTGATTACTAAGGATCTTTTATTTCTTTCTTTGAATAAAGGTTCTAAAGTAAAGTAACTTATTTCTCCTTTGCCAAAATCAAAAGTCTCTTCTTTGATGATTTTGCAAACGCCAGAATTTTTTGTAGCTACAATGTCTGATATTTTAAACATAAAAACCTCCTTCTATTAATATTTTAGCCCTTTTTTAAAAGTTATTTCTAATTGAATTTTTGAAAAAATACAAAAAATTTAGGATTCCATAGCAGTATGTAATACTTTTTGAAAAAAAATGACGAATTTTTGATATTTTGCGCGATTTTTAGCATTGTAATAACAAACTATATTGAATTTAAATAAAGTTAATAAATCATTTATTTTTTAATATTATGTTATAAAAAATTGTAAAAAAAAGTAATTTACATAAATTTTTAACCATGTTATGATGAAACTAAGGAAATCAGTTATGGAAGAGTATTGTTTAAAAACTTTTGAAAAAGAATCTCAAAAAAGTGACTCTCAAAAAAGTCCAAGATTACAATGGATTGATATTTGTAAAGGATTAGCTATTTTATTAGTCATTTTAGGACATTCCATTAGTGATGGTATGAAAAGTCAAAACGCCTTTTTTGAATATCTTTATAATATTATTTATTTTTTCCATATGCCGCTTTTTATGTGTGTGTCGGGAATTACATTTTTTATTTCTATAAACAAACAAAATTATTCAGCAACGAAAACTATAAAAAAGCGAATGAATTCATTATTAAAACCTTATTTAATTTATACTTTATTGGTTTCTCTAATAGTTGTTTTGTGCTTCCAAATTAATTTTTTAAGAAGCATTCTAATGAAAGCGGGATACGAATTAATTACTTGGCAAGATTTTTTGCTTGGTTTAATAGTTGGGGATAATGAGTATTGTTTTCATATGTGGTTTATTTACGTTTTATTTGTTATAACCTTAATTGCCATTATTGCAAACACTATTTTTCAAAAAATTAAAAAAGTGAAAACTAAAATTATAATATTTGAAGTATTATTTTTTATATTACTTCTGTTAAATCTTTTTTACCCAGGTACTGGATATTTAATTGTAGATTATACAATTTTAAATTTATTTTGGTTTATGTTTGGCATTCAAATAATGATTATTGGGGAAAGAATAGTAAAGAACAAAGTATTTATTTTACTAGGATTATTAGGGATTGCTCTATATTTTGTAACCAACTATTTAAATGTCAATTTGTATTTTTTTAAAAATATTCTATATTTAATTTTCAAAGCCTTTATTATTATTGGATTTATAAGTCTTTCTATGCTTTTAAATTCCAACAAAATATTTATCTATTTAGGTCAAAATTGTTTTGGAATTTATCTGTTTCACCAACCATTTATTTGTGCTGGAACAAGAGAAATTCTATATACAATCCTATCTTTAAATCCATTTTTAGTTGTAATTGTTACCTTTATTGTTTCATTGGTAGGTGCTCTTATTATTAATAAAATTTTCAAGATACGTTTTCTAAATAAAATATTCTTTTAATGTTCACATTTTATCTATGTAATTAAATTGTGTTTAAACACGTACCCATTTTTTTTGCTCAAAATCGTATTTTTTTATTACTTTAGCTGGAACTCCAGCAGCAACACAATAATCAGGAATATCTCTGTTAACTACAGCACCTGCAGCAATTACACAATGCTTTCCGATTCTAACATTTCCAATAATAGTAACATGAGCACCAATCCAAGAATCAGCTCCTATAATTACTTTATTATCTTTAGTGTCCTTTTCGTAATGCTGCTTTCTAATTGGGATTTCGACATTTTCATAGCCGTGATTTGAATCGATAATAAACATAAAAGCAGCACATATGACATTTTCTTCGATTTCTACATAATATGAACTAAATATTGCAGAGCAATAACCGATAATTACATTTTCTCCAAATTTAATTCCTTTTCCGTTTGGAACCAACATACAATTAGGGGAAATATTGGTCCCTTTCCCTATAAAAACCTTTTTTTTATTTTTTATCGTTGTTCTTTTTCCAATATAATACCATCCTGATGATTTAACACGATATTTTAATTTTAAATACGGATATATAAGTTTCTTTATCTTATTCTTTAAATTAATTGCATTCATAATTTCATCCTCAATTTTAATTATAGTATTTGGCATATATATATTAAATAATTATTTTTACATTTTACTCTTTCTAATACTTATATGCTTTTTAAGTGTTAATTTTTGTGGAATTTCATATTAATTTTAAAGACCTTTGCAACTTGACATGTTAAAAGGAGTTTGATATAAAGTTGATAAGTAAGATGCAAATGTCTAACTATATATAGTTAGATAAAAAGGAGTGGCTGTAATGAAAATGTTTTTTGAAAAGAATAAACATATCATATCTTTAAGTGCGATTACAGTAACATTATTCTTATTTTGGCTCTTATCTTTTTTATCGACAAAAAACATTATTGATTCAAGAATAAGCGAACCTTTAGAAGGAGTAGCGTATATTTTATGCGGTGTCGCTATTGGTGCTTTATTAATTTTTGTTGAAGATATGTTTTATACCATTTCAATCGCTGCATTTTTTTCTTTTTTGACAGCACAAATTTATGGACTTAAAACGATTCCGATTCCGTTAATTGTTTCTTTGGTGATTATTGTCGTGGGAATTATTGCTTCAAGCATTAAGAATCGTTTTATGATTAAACAAGGACCATTTTTCTCGGGAGTTGTTGCTTTAGCCATAGCATGTATTTTAGGTGGTTTGTTTAATTTTACTGAATCATATTGGATACAATTATTTGGAGTAGCTGCAATAGCTTTTGGAATAGCGTTCGTTTACATTTTTTTAACGTCGCATAAAAAAGTCGAGTTTAAAGAACTTGCTTATATTTTTACTTTTTTAGCAATTTATATTAGTTTACAATGTTTTGTTTGTATTTTAGCACAGCCAGATCCACATTTGGGATTTCTCAAAAAATGTATTAATCTTGGATGGGGTGTTGCTAATAATGTTGGAATGATATTATTGTTGATTTTACCTTTTAGTTTTTATTTGTCATATATTGAAACGGGAAGTAAAAAAATCGTTTTTTCTTTAGTTTCATATTTGATTATTTTGACGATTTATTTTACTTATTCACGCGGTGCTATTGTAAGTTTGGTATTAGAACTTATCGGACTACTGATATATCGTTACTTTATAAGCGATAATAAGCAAAAGTATCTTATTTTTAATGGTAGTATAATCGCTGCAATTGTAATTTGTTTTACAATGTTCGCTATTTTAAGACCAAGCGATATTCAAATTATGATTGAGAACTTTTCTAATGGAATACATCTTGATAACTTTAACGGAAGATATCCTATTTATGAACAATTATTTAATCAGTCTTTTGATCGATTTGTTTTTGGTCACGGAATGTTTGCACCATTAGATTTAAAATATGTTGTGGCAAATGAAGAGTATTTATGGGGGCATAGTACATTTCTTCATACGTTTTATACTATGGGATTTGTCGGCCTTCTTGCTTTGATTTTCCATTTATATCAAAAGTATTATTATCTTTTCAAAGAGCATTCAGCGGCGACAATTTTGGTGGCGATCGGATTTTTAGGATCAGGATTCTATGGATTGTTTGATGTTAGCTATTATTTTATCAGTTATATGATTTTATTGATGCTTATTTTAGCTTACGTTCCTATCGATAATGCGTTTAAAGAGGGCGAAGATCCAATAAAAAACAAATTAAAAAAATTAATGCTTAAGTTTAAAAAGCATGAATAATTTTAAAAGAGTATGAGATATTAATCGGCAAACAAAGCATTTTAGTATTTTTTTACAAATTTTTTTTAAATTCTCTCTTTAATTAATAGCATTTATTTTATATTATTTAAGTAACGAGAAGGGAGAAATTTTATGATTTGTAAACATTGTGGTAATGAAAATCCCGATAATGCTGCATATTGCATATCATGTGGAAAACGCATTGATGGCAAAATTATATGTTCTAATTGCAGTAATGAAAATCCCGATAATGCTATTTATTGCATGCATTGTGGTCATCGTATTGATGGAAAACTGGTTTGTTCTAAGTGTGGAACAGTTTGTGACACAGGAACAAGTTTTTGTTATTCGTGTGGGCAAGAATTCAATAATTCAAATGGCAGCGTAATTAACAAAATGCAGCAAACAACTGTTGCTGAGAGCGGAAATAGAAAAATTTTTAATTGGCTTTCTATATCTTGTTTTCTAATACTTGCGCTTTGCTCTTTGATTTTTATCTTTTTCGTAGGGTATAAAATAGATATAAATGCGATTGGAGCGGATTGTTCTATTTTCTATTACTTTTATGATGTGTTTAAAGAAGCAGCCGATATTTTAAAAACATATCCGAAAGATAATGCTTTTCTTGCTCTTTCTATGTATCTGCCCGCAATTATTGGAACAATTCTTACGGTTGGATCTCTTGTTTCGATTGTAGTGTGTACTATTCTTACTGCATTAAGATTTTTCCGCAAAGTTTATAATCTTAAAGGCAATAACAATTTTGTTAGTCCGGCTATTGGAGCATATTTTGTTTATCTAATTGCCATTTGCACTTTATATTCGATTAATTATATTAAACTAAATGGTTCTGGATATAATTTCGGAGTTTCATTAAACACGGTAACGATTATCGGTATTGTTTTTGGTGCTTTATTTTTAATTTTGGGTATAGTTCTGAATTTTATCTCAAAAGGAAAAGAAGCTTTCACGTCAGTTAACTTTATATCTAAAATAATTTTAATTATAATGACTGTTTTTTCTGTGCTTGCTTTTTGTTTTACCACGGCAGGAGCTATTACTATGTCAGGGCAAGGCACGTATTTAATGACAACGCAATCGTATTATATGCAACAAGTTGGGCTGTTATATATTAATAATATCGAACTCAGCGCTCCAATTGGTCCAACAATTACGTTCATTATATCTCAATTGTCTGAAATTGTGGCCATAATCCTTTCTGCAATAATTCTCATTAATTTAATTTGTAATCTTACTGACGAGAAAAAATCGTTGATTGGAACTGCAATTTCACTAGTTATTTTCTCACTTATCTATTTAATCACTACGATTATATTTGGAAATGTGGCACTTGTTGATACCCTCAATACTCCTAGTTCCGTCACTATTTCTTATCCGATGCCAATTGTGGCATTTATAT
This sequence comes from uncultured Bacilli bacterium, assembly GCA_947591215.1. Lineage (GTDB taxonomy): Bacteria > Bacillota_I > Bacilli_A > RFN20 > CAG-449 > CANQAG01. Next base: position 36,326 of record CANQCZ010000010.1, read on the forward strand.
TCTCTGTACTTATACTAATTCTTGTAATTGTCGATTTAGTTTTAAAGTATCGCTCAAAAAATATTAAAAAATATTAAAAATTTAAATGCACTATTTTATTTCGATAACCTATATTAATTATAAATAATTTTCTAATAGCATCATATTTTTAATGGCGTCTTTTGTATTGTTAAAATTTATAAGTAGCTAATTAAGGGTAGGTTCTTTTCATATTAAAAGCTCCCTTCTTTTTGTACCAGTTTTTGGTCCAAATTTTGGGAGCAAGTGCATAATTATTGGTGGAGGTGACGGGATTTGAACCCGCGTCCGAAGATCGCCCCATGTATAGTCCTACAACTTAGTTTACTGCTAATGTTTATCTAAGCTAAGAACAGTAAACGAATCTAACTTAGACTAACCTAAAATGTTTTCGTAATGATCTTATAGGTATCGAACATTCTTATTCTCTCTTTTTACGCCATCCTTTCACTTAGAGACCCAGCAAAAGGTGACGGCTTGCTTCCCGAATAATGGGACTCGATTTGAGGCTAATTAAGCAGCGAAAGCAAATGATTGTGTTCTGTTGCCGTTTATAGGCTTGTGGTCTTTGACGCGACCAACCGGTTGCACTATACATTCTGCGTATCCCCGTCGAAACCGGAACACCCCCATGTAAATAGTATACCTTTTTTAAAAAGGCTATATAAGTATAACAAGCACTAAATTACTTAGCAAGATATAAATTTATACAGTTGCGTTAAAGTGCCTTAAATCTTTGATATTTACTACCTTTTACTTTGTAGTTTAACTATTTGACAAACAGGAAGATTAAATAGTAAACTTGGTATGAAAGGTAGGAATACAAAATGTTAGAATATAAATTTGACACGCAACTATTGATTGAAGGAAAAGGATTAGATGAAGATAAGATTAATGATTACATTACCGAAAACTTTAAAGGCGATTGTCTTTTAGCTGTCGGGGATGATGAACTTATTAAGATTCATTTTCATACAAATGAACCTTGGAAAGTCCTTGAATATTGTGCGTCATTAGGCGAAATTTACGATATCGTAGTCGAAAATATGGAACGTCAATCAAACGGATTAAAAGGCTAATTGTGATGTTATATAAAAATGTTACCCATGGATTTCCACCGGTAATAGATAAAAATTCTGAAATATTGATATTAGGAAGTTTTCCCTCGGTTAAATCGAGAGCGGAAAACTTCTTTTATATGCATCCTAATAACCGGTTTTATGCGATGTTAGAGAAAGTTTATGGTGATAATTTTACAGAGCGAAATATTGAGACAAAAGTAAAGTTATTAAAAAACAATCACATCGCTTTATATGATATGGTGGAACAATGTGACATTGTTGATTCTAAAGATCAAGAAATTACTAATGTGAAAGTGACGGATATTCCCTCATTGATAAAAGAAACCAATATCGAAAAAATTATTTTAAACGGGAAAAAAGCTTATGAACTTTTTTTAGAGTATTATTCTTCGCTAGGAAAAAAATTTTATTATCTTCCTTCGACATCTTCAAGTAATGCGAGATATAGCCTTGATATGTTGATCGATATTTATCGAAAGATTCTCGATGATTAAATTGGGCTCTTTTAAATATCCATGAAACAAGATAAAATAATATTGTCTAAAAAAGTGAGGTAAATTATGGCAATTGTCGGAATCGATATCGGTGGGATGTCTATTAAACTAGGAATCGTATCCATCGAAGGAAAAATTTTAGAGAAAATTAATTTTAAAGTCGATTATAAAAAACTATCTAGTGACCAAGTGATTGAAATGATTAAAGATCATATTTTGCTGCTTTTAGATAAAAGTAAGTTCAGTAAAAATGATCTTGAAGGAATCGGAATCGGATGTCCGGGAGCAATAAATGCCCCTAAAGGAGTTGTCGATTATGCGAATAACCTCGGGTGGGTTAAAGTACCGCTTGTTGCAAAACTCAAAGAACATTTCAATGTTCCAATCTACATCTCGAATGATGCAAATGTCGCTGCTTTAGGTGAAGCGATTTACGGATCCGGAAAGCAATATAATAATTCGGTGATGATTACTCTTGGAACTGGAGTTGGAGGCGGTATTGTCATCGACCATCGTTTGTTTGAAGGAAATGAAGGCAAAGGTGCTGAACTTGGCCATATGGTAATTGAGGTCGATGGCAAAGAATGCTCTTGTGGCCGCAGGGGTTGCTTTGAAACTTACTCTTCGGCAACCGCGCTTATTGAAAGCACAAAAAAAGTAATGATAGAAAATCCAACTTCTAAAATGTGGCAAGAAGTTGCCGGCGATTTAGGCAAAGTTGACGGGAAATTAGCGTTTGAATGTTATAAAAAGGGCGATTTGGCGGCTAAAGAAGTTATCGACAATTACATTCATTATTTAGGAGAAGGATTGTTAAATATTTGTAATATTTTTAGACCGGAAGCGATTCTTTTAGGTGGTGGTATTTCAGCACAAAAAGATTATCTTTTAAGTTTATTAGAACCATATTTGGAAGCACGGTTTTACGGTTATCGGCAAAGTCCGAAAGTCGCTCTTAAAATTGCCACATTAGGTAATGATGCCGGAATTATCGGGGCCGCGGCTTTGGTGCTTCAAAACGCTATCGTCAAATAAAAAGTAATTAAATCATAAATGAAAACAATAAAATAAAAAAGAGGGTTTTTTAACCCTCTTTATGCTACCTTAAAACTAAATATAGATTATAGGTAAAAGATTTAAGCGGAGTGAAAATTAATTTTTGTTTACCGCTTGATTGTATTGGGTCTATTATTTGACCTCAATGGCCTGAACCGGGCAAGATTCAGCAGCTTCATTAACGCTAGCTTCTAATTCTTCTGGGAGTTCGGTTTCATTGCCTAAAATGTTTTCTGCTAAACCATCATCGCCGAATCCAAAAACCGCTGGTGCAATTGAAGTGCAAAGACCACAACCGACACAAACAGCTTTGTTAACTGCACATTTCTTTGCCATATATATATCCTCCTTGAATAATACGTCATTATTATATAGCCATTGATTTTTTTTTTCAATCATTAAATGAGGATATACCATTTGCAAATTAAACAAATTTATTTATTCTGCAGTCGAAGCACAGATGAAACATCAAAGCAATCAAACAAATGCTCATAAAGGAGCAAGGATAAATGAAGAAGAAGCCAATGTTTTTGCGGATTTTTTAAAGCCATTGATAACTAAAAATTTATCGTTAGAGACTATCAAATCACAATATCCAAACATATTCATATACTCCATTCAAACGGTTTACAATTGGATAGATAATGGAGTTCTTCCACTTAATAATCTGATGTTAGTTAGAAAAGTAAGATATACCAAAAGAAAGCCATTAAAAACCGATGAGCGAAACATCAATCGAGCTTATTTAGAGAATCGTTACTATGATGATTTTCTAACATACATCACAAATCATCCAATGGATGAAGTTGTGGAAATGGATACAATTGAAGGACCTAGGCACAAGTCTTTTATCATGACATTGCTATTTAGACGATGCAATTTTATGTTAGCTTTCAAAATAAAAGATCAAACATCCAATTCGATTATTGAGATATTTGATCATATCAAAAATTCTGTTGGAAATAAGATTTTCAGTCAGTATTTCAAAGTTATTTTAACAGATAGAGGCAAGGAATTTAGTAACCCTATTGCGATCGAAATAGATAAAAATACTAACGAAAAATTGATTTCTGTATTCTATTGTGATTCAAGACAAAGTCAACAAAAAGGCAAAATCGAGAAGATCATGAAGAATTAAGAAAGATATTTCCTAAAGGATTTGATTTTGACAATATTAATCAAGATCAACTTAATTTAGCTCTATGTCATGTGAATTCATATCCACGAAAATTGTTTAATTATAAGACACCATTCAATTTGTTTAAACCTTATGCTGATGATTTATTATTAATGCTTAATAACTCAAAAGCAATAGATTTTAATCATTTAAATTTGACCCCATCATTAATCAAAATTAAATAATTTTTTTGAATTTTTATAGGCAACAGATACCTCTTAAAACAATTCGATATTTTTGCAGTTAACATTGGAATTACTTGAATTATTGCTGTTAACTTGTTTTTGTGTGCCTATTTTTGGTGCCTTACAAATCTCATTATAATCTCTTTATGAATTTTTTCAATTTTTATGATTGATTTGTTCTTTTGGTTCCTTTAATTTTGACCTTATTTTTGAAGTTAATTTGTTTGTTTGTTTGTTTAAGTCCTTATTATTTTTGTAGTTTAAATTTTAATTAAGCATTAAAAATTTTTATTTGAAATCAAAATTAAAGCAATAAAAAGAATTTTATTCAGTGTTAACTTTATCATAAGAAAAAGACTTTTGATTTAAGACGATTATTCTATGATTTTAAAGTTACTTTGGATACAATATAAAAGGAGGTTTGGAGCAAATATGGAAGCAGAAACACGTGTTGCTAAATTTCAAAAACTGCGTGAAGATATTTCGAAAATGGATAAAACTCCAAACAGCAATTTTCCTTTTCAAGAACAACATAACGAAGATTTTAAAGATGTTCCGATGAGTGGTGAAGATTTACAAAAGGCGCATATAAAGAGAAATACGTTATCAATTTCGCTTAATCAAATCATCGATGCATATGATGAATATACATCGATGACCGAGAAAAAAACTCTTACAGAACTTGAAAAAGAAAGACGCAAAACCGCTCATAAAGCGTTATTAAAAAAAGTTTTAATAATATCACCGATTGTAATCCTTGTGATTGCTTTGGTGGTGTTTTTAATGATTAGTTGGAGGTAGTTAATGTTAGTAACAGTCGCAATTGATGGACCGGCCGCAGCCGGGAAATCGACAATCGCCAAAAAAGTCGCCGAAAAACTCGGCTATGTATATATTGACACAGGCGCTATGTATCGCTGTGTGACTCTTTTGGCTCTTCAAAAAGGTGTCGATCCACAAGATGAAAAGGCGGTTGAACAATTACTTCCTGAAATCAATATCGACATGAAACCCAATCATGTCGTGTTACTTAATGGTCGTGACGTGAGTAAAGATATACGCTCTCGTAATGTGGCGGATAATGTTTCCTATATTGCTTCTTATAAAAACATTCGACTCTTTTTAGTAGACTTACAAAGAAAGTTAGCTAAAAACGTTTCTGTCGTGATGGATGGAAGGGATATTGGAACTTATGTTTTACCTGATGCGAACGTTAAAATTTTTCAAGTCGCTTCTGTCGCCACGCGGGCTCAAAGAAGATATAAAGAAAATCTAGAAAAAGGCATTAAGTGTACTTTAGAAGAGGTTGAAGAAGAATTAAAAAAAAGAGATTATATCGATTCTCATCGTTCTTTTGCTCCGCTTAAACAAGCCGACGACGCCTATATGTTAGATACATCTTATATGACAATAGATGAAGTTGTTACTAAAGTGATAGATATCATTCACATGAAGATTGGAGAGCAAAATGGCTAGTGGAATCGTTGCTATTGTCGGATCTCCTAATGTTGGAAAATCGACGCTTTTCAATCGTATTGTCGGAGAAAGACAGGCTATTGTTCATGATGAAGCCGGTGTTACAAGAGATCGTCTTTACGCTAAAGCTGAATGGCTAACTAGGGAATTTCAAATTATCGATACAGGAGGAGTTGAAGTCGCTTCGGCACCTTTTCAAGTGCAAATAAGAGCCCAAGTGGAAATTGCTATTGAAGAAGCTGATGTGATCGTCTTTGTAACTGATGGTAAAATCGGAGTTACCCCTGATGATCGCTTGGTCACTAAAATGCTTCATAAATCTAGTAAACCGGTAATTTTGGTTGTCAATAAAATCGATGATATTTCTAAAGTAGATGACGTTCATGAATTTTACGCTTTAGGAATCGGTGATCCGATTGCGATTTCGACTGCGCACGGAATCGGGATCGGTGATCTTCTCGATCGGATTGTAAAACTATTGCCGGATCGAAAAGTTAAAACTTATGAAGATGCGATTTGTTTCTCGCTTATTGGGCGGCCAAATGTAGGAAAATCTAGTTTGACCAATGCAATTCTTAATCAAGAACGAGTTATTGTTTCTTCAATCGAAGGTACCACTCGCGATTCGATCGATACTCCATTTAAAAGAGATGATAAGGAGTACGTTGTCATTGATACTGCGGGGTTGAAAAAACGCGGAAAAATTTATGAATCGGTTGATAAATATGCGGCGATACGGGCATTAAGCGCGATTGAAAGAAGCGATGTTGTGTTGTTGGTAATCGATGCAGAAGAAGGAATCAACCAACAAGATAAACATGTTGTCGGCTATGCTTTTGAAGCTTCAAAGGCCATTATTATTGTTGTCAATAAATGGGATTTAGTCGCCAAGGATGAACATGCGATGGCGGACTTTACGAAAAAGATTCGCGAGGAGTTTAAATTTTTAGATTACGCTCCAATCGTTTTTGTTTCCGCAAAAAATCGTTCGCGAATTGGAAACATTTTTCCGGAAATCGATGTTGCGTATAATTCATACACGTCTCGACTATCAACTTCGATCTTGAATGAAATTATTCAAGATGCGCAGATTATGAATCCGACACCGGAATTTAACGGAGGAAGATTGAAGATTTATTATGCTAATCAAGCGACGATTAAACCTCCGACATTTGTTCTTTTTGTTAACAATCAAAATTATATGCATTTTTCTTATTTACGATATCTTGAAAATAGATTGCGTGAAACTTTCGAATTAAAAGGTTCACCGATTAAATTGATTTTACGGGAGAGAAAATAATGAAGATTACGATTTTAGGTTCAGGCACTTGGGGTACTGCATTAGGTCAATTGTTATGTGACAATAGTCATGAAGTGACCATTTACGGAATCGTCAAAGAACAGGTTGATGATATCAATCTCAATCATCAGAATTTAGCTTATTTTAATGATGATGTCGTTTTGCCTTCATCTTTAAAAGCTACCATGGATTTAAAAGAAGCGATGAAAGATCCTGAAATTATCGTATTAGCGGTTCCAACTATTGCAATACGTTCAATTTTAGAGCAAATTAAACCATTGATCAAAAATCACCCCTATTTAGTGAGTGTTGCCAAAGGGTTTGATACGAATTCAACAAAACGAATGTCAGAATTAATTCGCGAAATAATTCCCCAACAAATGCGACAAGAAGTGGTTTCTTTAATCGGACCGGGGCATGCTGAAGAAGTCATTTATCGTTATTTAACCTTAGTCACGTCTACTTCGTTGGATTTTGAAGCGGCGAAAAAGATCCAAGAAATTTTTTCGAATCGCTACTTTAGAGTTTACACTCAAACCGATGAAATCGGAGCAGAGTATGGCGTGGCTTTGAAAAACGTCATCGCGATTGCCGCTGGATGTATCGTCGGATTAGGACAAGGCGATAACGCTAGAGCTGCTCTTTTAACGCGAGGGTTGGCGGAAATTGTTCGTTTCGGTGTGGCTTTCGGCGGTAAATTTCAAACTTTTTTAGGCCTTACCGGTTTAGGTGATCTTGAAGTTACTTGTAATTCGCGTCATTCTCGAAATTTTCAAGCGGGATATGCTATTGGAAAAGCAAATTCTGCCAAAGAATTTTTAGCTACAAATACTAAAACCGTAGAAGGAATACGAACGGCAAAAATTGTTTATCAATTAGCTACAGAAAACAATATCGAAATGCCGATTACAGAAGCGGTTTATAATGTTTTATACAACGATATAAAACCTTCTGAAGTTATCACGCAATTAATGGCGCGGCAATTAAAAGACGAAACTGAATAAACACCTTTTTATCATCTTTGCATATATTAGCCTAGGTGATAAAGATGAATGACTCAATTTTTGATAAAGTCGAAAAAAAGACTAATGTAAAAAGAGATGACATTATTCGGTTAGCTAAATCGTTATCGGGGAAGGATTTAAATGATGACGATAATTTGCGAAAACTGATCAAAGATGTTGCCCGACTCGCAGGCAAAGAGGTCTCGAAAGAGAAAGAAGAAAAAATTATTAACGCAGTTAAAAAGGACAAAGTTCCAAAAGACATCAATAAAGTGATTTAGCATCGCCGTCGCGATGCTTTTTTTAACTAGGAAATTGTATTTTAATGAAAAAGACAAAAAAGGACTCAAAGATGAGTTAAAAAAAAATATTATTTTTTGAGTTTATTATCTTTAATTTTGTAATAAATATCTTTGGGAATGAAGTTACCTTTGTTGCAATGAGGGCAAACCATCGAAGGATAAGAAAATTTTTTGGAATCACAGCATTCTAAAAGAATGTCAAGTTCCATTTCTTCTTCATAATCACAATCAAGACATTTTAAATAAGTATACTCGGTGAATTCATTTTGCACACTACTATTAACCCAACTTTCATATCGAATTTTAACCAATTTTTAATTAATTTATATGTTTTAAGGTGTCATAAAATATTTTTTGCCAAATTTGACTACCCTATTGACTACCCTATCGAAACATGCTATACTGCCCTATAGGAGCAGCTTATGGAAACAAAATGTATCGAATATAAAATTACATTAGATAAAAACAATCCGTTGCAATGGCTCAAAACATTGTGCGGATTTGCAAATACTTTGGGCGGTCAAATATTTGTGGGTTACAATGATAATGGCGATTTTGTCGGTATGACTCACAAGGAAGCCGACCAATTGGTGCGATATGTTAATCACTTTGTAAAACAGCACACATCGCCCATGGTTCAGTACAAGTTTAAGTATGATAAAAGGGACAATAAGATCGGTGTAATTATTGATGTTTCTCGAAGAAATAACGCTATAACTTGGCTAGTCGACAGTGCGATTAGTCCACAAATGTATATTCGCGTAGAAGGCGAAACAGTTCTTGCCTCCGTTGAAGAAATGGAATTGGCATTGATGCGCTCTAATTTATACGAATACGATAAAACCCCCACAGGCATCTCCGGTGAAGATGTCTCTTTTGATGAATTGTCCGAAGAATATCGCAAAAACAATGATGACGAAACCTTGACGACAAAAATGTTAAAATCGTTTGAATTGATAACACACGATAACTCCCTGACCATTGCAGGTTATGTTTTTTGTGACAACAGTGATTACAAAAACATGCAAGTTGTATGCACCACTTGGCCGGGCAATGACAGAGGAACAGATGCGTATGCCGACTCCAAGAATTTTCACGGATCTGCGATATCTCTTATCAACTCGACAATCAACTACATAAAAAACGTCGGTTACTACAGATTCGGCGGGCAAAAAGAAGGAATGTATCGCAAGGATATAGGCTCATTTTCCATTTCTTCTCTACGCGAAGCCATGGTAAACGCCATTGCTCATCGTGATTACAAAATTAATGGCAACGAAATATCCGTTAATTGCTATCCGAATAGGATTGAGATAACCTCACCCGGTTCCATGGTACAGAATGGTCAAACCGTAACAAACGCAAAACTAGAGTCTATTGTTTCCGTTCGCCGAAACAAGGTGATTTGTGACACCTTTGTTAAGTGCAAGTTGATGGAAGAAAAGGGATCCGGGTTTGATAAGATCATCAACGATTACTCTCAGTTGGATGAAAATTACTTTCCGCGATATTGTGCCAATCGAATCAGTTTCACATTAATATTGAAAAACAAAAAGTATGATTTCGGTTTGACTGCCCTATCTACTACCCTAATAAACTACCCCAAAACAGGAATGTTCGAGAGTCGCGAAGAGTTATATAAACGAAACAATCGGTTCAAGGAAATAGAATTACTAATATCGGCACATCCAAACATTACATATGTACAGTTGGCGGATGAGCTGGGGCTGACCCGTGACGGAATAAAGTATAACATCAACAAAATGAAAGAGGACTGTCTCATTAGACGAGTAGGAAACAGCGTTTCCGGTCAATATGTAATTGTAAACGATTTGGACAGGCCCGCATATTTCCATGTTTTGGATGCGGATATAAAGGTTAAGATTGTGCGCTGGTGTCAAACACAGTTTGTTGCCACAAAAACCTTTAATAAAGCATATACCTCTTACGGACTCAAACACATTTTAGAGCGTCAAGATAACACATATTTGACAAACGGACAATTCAAGGCGGCGATGCTTTTGGCGGGTTTTTTGTGCGAAGACATAAATGAACTTAACTGGCATTTCAACATTTCGAAAAGATCTCCCGCGTTGATTTTACCAAACTAAACGATATCGATTCTTGCCATAGGCAGAATGAAGAACACTTTGTTAAAAGACCAGAAGAAACAAAAAAATCTTTCAGCCTTTTGTTATGGCAATCAATCAGTGGCGAGAAACGATTATTAAGATACAAGTGTATACTTCAAAATTCATAATAAGAAGCCTCCTTAAGGAAAATAAGAAAGTGAATGATTAACTTCCATGATAGAACCACATTTACACAAAATAGGGTTATAACCAAATGAAGAAATTAAACCATTTACCCAAA
>CANQCZ010000011.1 GCA_947591215.1 uncultured Bacilli bacterium
TTCCGACTGATTTTAATGAAAATAGTGATGATGATACTGCTAACAAAATCACTGAAACTGAATGGCAAGAAATTTTCACATCGTTTAGCGCTAATAATTTTTGCTTGCATGTATCGATATTGGGCGATACTTTAGATGTCAAACAAGAAAATGAAACGCGAATTTTTGCTAAATCTGAAGGAGGAATGTCTGATTTAGACAATTCTAACGAAGATTATCAAGAGATAATTTTGGATCAAGAGGGTGAGCATTTTTATCAATATTTAAGACATAGTTCAGAAGAAGCCTATGTGAAAAGTGAATTGGAACAACAAGCTTTTGAAGAAAAATTTGAATTTTTACAAAGCTTGTGTGATGTGATTGAAAGACTCAATTTGGCGGAAAATTATCAAGCTTTTACTTTCAATGACGATAGCTGTAGTGGAACAGTAGATATGTTGCTTGACGCAGATTTCTATGTTCCGTTTAATATTGTAATTAATTTTGCCGATAAATCTTTCGTGTATCTTGCTGCTAATGGAATCGATGATGGCGAAGGAATACAATATGAGTTTGAAGTTAACACAGCATCAGTTGAAATTCCCACTATCGATTAATCGATTTAGTCATAATTTCTTAAAATTTGATGTGTGAATAAGTATTTTAATAACCTAAAAGGGATTGAGTATAAATCATTCCCTTTTTTAGAGTTTTGGAACGATGATTTTTATATGGAAAATAAAAAGAACGTAAATTTAGATAAATCTTTCAAATTAAGTATTATTATAAATAAGGTATAAATTTTATGTACTAATCGATTAAAAAGGCTTGTAGAAAATTTTATAGATTAATATACTTTTATTGCGATAACGAGGAGGACAGCATGCAGATATTTGTTATCGGAAATGGTAAAATCGGACAAGAAATCGTTCAAAGTGTCTCTCAAGAAGGTCACAACATTACAATCATCGATAGTAATCCGAAAGTGGTAAATAAGTTGATTGATTCTTTTGATGTAAAAGGAATTGTCGGCAATGGTGCTAGTTTAGAAATTCAAAAAGAGGCGGGAATACAAAATGCTGATTTAGTTATTGCTGTGACTTCAAGTGACGAAATCAATCTTTTATCATGCTTGTTGGCTCATAAATTAGGGGCTTCAGATACTATCGCCAGAGTTCGTAATCCTCAATATTTGAAACAACTTCAATATTTGAAAGATGATCTTGGCTTATCGATGTCGATTAACCCCGAGTTTGAATCGGCAAAAGCGATTTTTCGTAATTTAGCGCTTCCCAGTGCTTTAAACGTCGAAATTTTTGCTGAAGGCAAAATGGAACTGGTTGAATTACGAGTCGAAAAAAACAGCATTCTTGACGGATTGGTTTTAAGTGAATTGCAAAGCAAGCTAAAAACCCAAGTGTTGGTGTGTGCCGTCACTCGTGGCGAAGAAGTTTACATTCCAGTTGGAAATTTTGAAATTCAAAGCAATGATAAAATCTACATCGCTGCTTCGCGACAAGATTTGAATAAATTCTTTCAAAAAATCAATAAAAAAGAAAAATTGCACTCGATTTTTATGATTGGCGGAGGCAAGATTTCGTATTATTTCTTACAATTAGTGAGTAAAAGTCATTACGACATTAAATTAATCGAAAAAGATCATGATCGATGCCGTGATTTAAGCGAACAATTTTCCAATGTCGAAATTCTTGAAGGCGACGGAACCGATCAAAATGTTTTGGAATCCGAAGGAATTGAAAATGTCGATGCGTTTTTGGCACTTACCGGTGTCGATGAAGAAAACATCATCACTTCGATGTTTGCCACTAAAAAAGGCGCTAAAAAAATCATTACCAAAGTTAACAATTCCAATCTTAATAGCATGATGGAAACGATTGGGATGGCGAGTGTTTTTTCACCGCAAAAAATCATCGCCAACCAAGTGTTATCGTACATTCGGGCTAAGTGCAATACGCGTGGTAGTAATGTCAAAACATTATATAAATTAGTCGATCAAAAAGTTGAAGCATTGGAGTTCAACGTTAAGAAAAAGGGAAAAATCGTCGGTGTTCCTCTTAAAAGTCTTAAATTGAGATCCGATGTTCTTATCGCCGGCATTATCCGCGGAAAAGAAGTTATTATTCCTAATGGAAATACCACAATTGAACTTGATGATAGCGTCATCATCATCACCACCGATACATTATTGGAAGATTTGGCAGAAATCGTAGAGTAGAATATGAACAATTATAAAAACATTTTTAATATTATCGGTAAAATCCTCAAAGTGGAAGCAATATTTATGCTTTTTCCGCTTGTGGTGGCCTTAATATACAAAGAACCACTATCGACTACCATTCTCGCTTTTGGGATTACGGCTATTGGAGAATTTTTATTTGGAGTCTTAATGAATATCAAAAAAGCCGGTAGTCATAAAATCTTACCGCGCGAATCGTTTATAATCGTCACTTTATCATGGCTATTGATGTCGTTATTTGGAAGTTTACCACTTATCATAAGTGGGGCGATTCCGAATTTTTTCGATGCTTTTTTTGAAATGTGCTCTGGATTTACGACGACCGGAGCATCGATTTTAAGAGATGTCGAAGCGATGCCTCATAGCGTTCTATTTTGGCGTTCTTTTTCTCACTGGATCGGTGGTATGGGTGTCATCGTCTTTATTTTGGCGATATTTCCCGATAATCAAGATGGTTCTAACATGCACATTCTTCGCGCTGAATCGCCAGGACCTCAAGTCGGTAAATTGACTTCGAAGATTTCGGCGACCGCGCGAATTTTATATTTGATCTATGTGGCTTTGACGATTATTGAAATCTTGTTTTTATTTTTAGGACCTGATTCTAAGATGGATTTATTTTCAAGTATCACCCTATCTTTAGGAACGGCAGGGACCGGTGGCTTTGGCATTTTAAATGACGGAATTGCTTCCTATGCACCATATTCGCAATACGTTATTGCCGTTTTTATGATGCTATTTGGAGTTAACTTCACTTTATTTTATTTGCTTCTTATCGGTAAATTTAAAAGTGTTTTTAAAAATCAAGAACTTCGACTTTATCTTTCAATTATTATTATCAGCGTTTCCATCATCACCATTTCCTTAACGTTAAATAATGTGTATGCAACCTTTGAAGAATGCTTCCGTCACGCGTTTTTCCAAGTCACTTCTTTGATTTCCACAACCGGATATGCGACGACCGATTATGCCGTTCAATTTCCGTGGCCGACGATTTGTTATATGGTGATTATCTTCTTGATGCTCACTGGACCTTGTGCCGGTTCAACCGGTGGTGGCATCAAATTGTCGCGAATTAGTATTCTGTTTAAATCGGCTATCCGTAAAATTAAGCAGATGGTTTCCCCGCGTAAAGTCGAATTATTGAAGGAAAGCGGTACAGTTATCGAAGAAGAAGTGGTTGAAGGCGCGGAAAGCTTTATCGTTTTATTTATGATTATCTTATTTTTAAGCACTTTTCTAGTTTCCTTTGATGGAATGGATTTGACCACTAATTTTACCGCTTCTTTGAGTTGTATTAGCAATATTGGACCGGGCCTTGGTAACGTGATTGGACCTGCCGGTAATTTTGCAGATTTTTCTAACTTCTCAAAGTTTGTATTATCTCTGACGATGATTACCGGACGTCTTGAATTATTTCCGGTTCTTGCTTTATTCAACTATCGAACGTGGAAACCGCGTTAGTAAGTCGAAAGTTGACATTAGGCAGATTTTGTAGTAATTTAAGTCTAGTGAAATTGATTAGAAACTGATCAGGCCGAAGTTTAGTGCTTGGAGCCGGGTTACCTTGTAACAGTGGAGTATATTGACCCACAGGACAGTGAAACATTGCCATGTGGGTATTTTTATATCATTTATACTTTTAGTGCATAAGATTATTTAGATGTGAGGTGACAAGATGACGAAATATGAAATGAATAGCAAGCGTAAGACAAAATCTAATAAGATTTTGACTAAGGTTGTTTTTAAGGTTTCGCTTTTAAGTATTATCGTCAATGCACTCCTTTCTTTTTTTAAGATGATCGCCGGTATTTTTGGAAAATCGCAGGCTTTGATAAGCGATGCCGTTCATTCTCTTTCTGATGTCTTTAGCAGCATCATCGTCATCATCGGAGTGAAGATATCCGCGAAAGATTCGGATAAGGATCATCCTTATGGCCATGAGCGATACGAATGTGTCGCAGCCATTATTCTAGCGGTAATTCTTATCTTCAGCGGTATCTTCATCGGCTATCAAGCTGTCCTTCAAATTATGGCAAACGATAGTAATGTGGTCGTACCGCAAATATTGGCCCTTGTGGCCGCTATCGTTTCGATTGCCGTCAAAGAAGGAATGTATTGGTATACAAGATATTACGCTAAAAAGGTCGATTCAGGTGCTTTAATGGCTGATGCATGGCACCATCGAAGTGATGCCCTATCGTCTGTGGCTTCGTTGTTGGGGATAATTGCCGCGCGAATGGGATTCCCGCAATTCGATGCTATCGCAAGTCTTCTTATCGTAGTTTTCATTTTCAAGGCGTCATTTGATATCTTTAAGGATGCGATTGATAAAATGGTTGATCGATCATGTGACGAACAACAAGAACAAGAAATTAAAGATTGCGCTTTAGAGCAAGACGGAGTTTTAAAAGTCGATATGATTCATACAAGAATTTTCGGCAATCGAATCTATGTCGATATTGAAATCTGCGTCAATCGGATGATTACGCTTGTTGAAAGTCACGAAATCGCTAGTGTGGTGGAAAACGCTATTGAGCAAAAATTTCCCAAAGTAAAACATGTGATGGTTCATGTAAATCCTTCACCGATAGAAGAAAGCAATAAGCAATTAAAAGAAGATTTGAATTAGGCCACGAAAATTAAGGAGAATAATAAATAAAATGAAAAAAGATTATCGAACGATGTATGTTACAATTTATAATCATAAATTAAAAGTTGTTTTAGATTGCAATAGTTCAGTATCAGCGATTATTGAGATATTAAAGCAAGGAGATATCACATTTATCGCGGATGATTATGGACAATTTGAAAAAGTTGGAGATCTTGGTTTTACACTACCTACAAATGATCATTTTATAGAAGTTTCATCAGGCGATGTCATCCTTTATCAAGGACGCAATATTTGTTTGTATTATGGTACCAATTCGTGGAATTTTACTAAACTGGGAAGAATTGAAGGATATTCGATAAAAGAATTAAAAAAACTTTTAGGAGCTGGTCATGGTAAGGTTGAAGTAACATTGAGTCTAGATTAAAATTTAATTATAAAATAAAGGAGGAATCTTATGCCATTTGGTTATATTGCAAAATTAAGTGAAGAAGTCAGTCGTAAGCATGTTCGTTATTTTAATCGCTTTGGATTGGCTATTGCTGCGGATGTTTATATTAAAAAAGATTTGAACATTAAGGAAAAGCATCCTGCACTAATTGTTGGAGCGCCATATGGTGGCACTAAAGAACAAGGGCCATGTGTCTACGCTAATGAATTAGCAAAACGTGGCTTTGTCGTTTTAACTTTTGATCAATCGTTTATGGGGGAATCGGGTGGCGAACCTCGCCATGTTTCTGATCCTTCGATTTTTGTTGAGAATTTTTCGGCGGCAGTCGATTATCTTGGAGTTAAAGAGCCGCTTGTCGATCGAAATAAAATCGGTGTGATCGGGATTTGTGGTTCCGGTGGTTTTGCTTTGTCCGCTGCTCAATGTGATATGCGGATTAAAGCTGTGGCTACAGCAAGCATGTATGTGATGAGCGACGCTGCACGACTCATGAGTCCTGAAGATTTAATTCAGCGTAAAAAAGAGTTATCGCTTAAAAGATGGGAAGATTTTGAAAAGGGAGAAACAGAATATATTCCTTCTTTTCCTGAAGTGCCATTTGAAAAAGTCCCAGAAGGAGTTAGAGAACCCGATGCTGAATGGTTGCGTTTTTATGCAGTGAAAAGAGGACATCATCCAAATGCTCTTGGAGGATTTACGACAACCAGTGATTTAGCGATGATCAATTTCAATCTTCTCGATCATGTAAAAGAGATTGCACCGCGACCGATTCTACTTATCGTCGGTGACCGTGCTCATTCAAAATTTTTCAGTGAGCAGGTTTATCAAATGGCTGCTGAACCTAAAGAAATGTATGTGGTTGAAGATGCTGAGCACATTGATCTTTACGATCGCATCGATCGCATTCCTTTTGATAAATTAGAATCTTTTTTTAAAAGTGAATTAAAGCGATAATTTCGAGCTTGTGGATAAAATATTTATTGCGATATCTTGGGAAATGTCGCATAATAAAGTACGAAAATCATACTGATTTTTGCGTATGAGTTTAGAAAGGAGGTGCCTTATGAAAAGCCTATTAAAATGTTCAGGTTTTCTTTCTTGTTTATTCGCATTAGTCGCATTCATTTTATTGATGGTTACCCCATCTGTGGTATATAACTTAAAAATCAGCGATGCTTCTGAAAACATCTCAGGTCTTGTTGGAATATTCGGTGGCTCAGATGCTCAATATGGAATGCCGTGGGCAGGAATACTTGCGTGGGTTTTATCGCTTGTGGCTTTATTGATTTTAGTGGTGACAGTTGTCCTCCCGGTTTTTGATGTTAAAGTATTAGGTAAATTTAAAGGATTATTAAATTTAATTGCTGCGATTCTTTTGGTGGTGGCCGGAGTCTTTGCATTCTTTGAATTGACGGCCTTTAAATCTGCTAACGATACTTTGGTTACACTTGCACAACTAACCGGAAGTTATAGTCTTGGAATCGGGTGGATTATTTCTGGTATATTATTTATAATCGCCGGATTATTCGCTTTGCTTCCTGTAATCAATAAACTTTTAGCCAAAAAATAATAATTAATCTAAATAAAAAAAACCGTTAAAACAAATAGCTTTAACGGTTTTTTTGTGCCTTTACTTTTTATTCGCGAATCAATTGTTTAACCCAACGTTTTTCTTTAAGCGAAATTTTTCCGTCGATGGCGCAAATAAGAAGACACACTACGATGAGATCTTCTTTTAATTCGTCGGAAAGCAATCCTAAAAGATCAGTTACAAGATCGAGATATTTTTTCAATTCTTTATTTTCTTTTCTAAAATAACGGGCCATCAATTTACAAGATTCATAGTCGACGTTTTCACCGAAAAAGAGACTGAGCAATGGATACATCAAAAGGTATTCGCTTTCGTCGATTTTGTTATCGGCGACGATGGACCCTAAAATAAACGCGGCAAAAAGCGCT
Source organism: uncultured Bacilli bacterium (assembly GCA_947591215.1). Taxonomy (GTDB): domain Bacteria; phylum Bacillota_I; class Bacilli_A; order RFN20; family CAG-449; genus CANQAG01. The sequence goes on from CANQCZ010000011.1 coordinate 7,258, forward strand.
GTTCCTTGAATTTCATCTTCGCTTATCGCGTTTAAAGCCGGGATGAGCTTAGTGGCTTTTTCTTCGAGAATCGCGGTATATTCAAGAACGTTTAGCGATTCTACTTCTTTACAAATTAAGTTAAATTCTTTCATATTTATCTCCTACTATGTATTCATTATACAATAAAAAAACTTAAATGAATATAACAATGCTAGTTTAATCAATCGATAAATTTATTTTTGATAAATCTTCGTTGTTTGAAACCTTATAAATGGCCTTTAAAGTTTTGACGTAATCTTTGTACTTTGATTTTGGAGAAGCGACTTTTTGAAGGTAAAACATTGAAAAAAATAAAACGTGTTTTGAAAAAAAGTAAAATCTCAATTTTTTTCGAGAAATGTGATTTTCAATGGCAATTTGACGAATTTTGAAGGCGGTGTGAAGAATCTTATTGACCACCTTTAAAGAAGACTCTTCATTCATCAAAGAGTTATTTCGGTAGACGTAAACATAAACTTTTGCTTTAGTAAACATAATGTTTTCACAATGAAGAAATCCTTCAAGATTGAAAATAGTATCTTCAATATAAATTTTAGAAGGTTTAAAAAGCAGATTATGTGATAATAAAAAATCGCGACGATAAATTTTATTCCAAGCGTAAGCGCGACATCTAATATCACCTAAAAGAGCTTTGATAGCTTTATTTTGATTTTTGATTCCGTTTAACGCAAGGCGATTGGAAAGCAAAGTCTTTTTTCGACCATTCATCAATACTTGATAATTGGCAACACCGATATTGAGATTCGAGTCTTTAACTAAACTATATAAAACTTTTAGATAATGAGGGTAAACAAAATCATCGCCATCAACAAAACAAATGAATTCTCCTAAGGCGACTTTGATTCCATCGTTTCTTGTTAAAGAAAGGTCTTTATTTATAACATCGATTCTTTTAAAAATAGTCGGATATTGTTTCACAAATTCATCGATGATATTAGGAGAATCATCAATCGGGTTATCATTAACGCAGATAACTTCGTAAGCATAAGAAAAATCTTGCTCGGCGAGTGAAGAAAGACATTTTTTTAAATATTCAGCCACACCATGGATGGCGACAACAACACTGAGTGCAATATTTGACATGTTTTCATTATACCAATCGTAAAACAAAAAAACTACACTTAGAACATTAATGAAAAAAGGAGAAATTACTTTATTTTGATGATGGCAAAATAATTTGCGATAACGTTTTGCTATCCGAAGCACGATAGATGGCTTTTAAAGTTTTGACGTAATCTTTGTATTTCGATTTTGGCGCAGCTATTTTTTGAATGTAGAACAAAAAGAAAAGCATAAAATGTTTGGAAATAAAGTAGTTTCTCAAACTTTTTTTAGGAAGATGATGAATAAAGGAGAGCGATCTAATTAAAATCGAAGATTGTAAAAATTTGTCAGCAAGCTTTAAAGATGGTTCTTCGTGAAATAAGGAATTATCTCTTTGTACGTAGCAATAAATCTTTTCCTTTGAAAAGTTAATTTTATCGCAAAGAATAAATGCTTCGTAATTAAATAGAATATCTTCAATATAAATTTTAGAAGGTTTAAAAAGCAGATTATGTGATAATAAAAAATCGCGACGATAAATTTTATTCCAAGCGTAAGCGCGACATCTAATATCACCTAAAAGAGCTTTGATAGCTTTATTTTGATTTTTGATTCCGTTTAACGCAAGGCGATTGGAAAGCAAAGTCTTTTTTCGACCATTCATCAATACTTGATAATTGGCAACACCGATATTGAGATTCGAGTCTTTAACTAAACTATATAAAACTTTTAGATAATGAGGGTAAACAAAATCATCGCCATCAACAAAACAAATGAATTCTCCTAAGGCGACTTTGATTCCATCGTTTCTTGTTAAAGAAAGGTCTTTATTTATAACATCGATTCTTTTAAAAATATTTGGATATTGTTTCACAAATTCGTCGATGATATTAGGAGAATTATCGTTAGGAGTATCATTGACGCAGATAACTTCGTAGGTATAAGAAAAATCTTGCTCGGCGAGCGAAGAAAGGCATTTTTTTAAATATTCAGCCACACCATGGATGGCGACAACAACACTGATTGCGATATTTGACATGAAATAATTGTAGCATGATTAGAATGATAATTCTACTATATAAGATTTACTAGATTATGCGATTTTAGATAGTATTAAATTGCTAAGTTGACATCAAATTGAAAGAAAAGTTATATTATATAAGAGCGTTTATGTGATAACGAATCAATTAAATATCAAGCAATTTTAATATTTCGGTTACTTCATAAAAGTTTTAGAAGCGGAGAGATACTATTAAAATCCAATTATCTGATCATTTTGGCTATAAAAAAATCATTCGCTTTACGATTCCTACGATCGTAATGATGATTTTTTGTTCTATTTATGGCATTATTGACGGCTTATTTGTCACAAATTTTGCCGGTTCTAAACCATTCGCAGCGATTTGTATTATCTTCCCGGTTTTAAATATTTTAGGTACGATTGGATATATGTTTGGGGTTGGAGGCAGTGCGATTGTTGCTAAAACTTTAGGAGAACAAAATCGCGAAAAGGCAAATAGTCTTTTTTCATTATTTATTTACATTTCTAGTGGATTAAGTCTTTTAATGACGATTGTCGGATTAATTTTTATTCGTCCTTTGGCCATTGCTTTAAAAGCGGAAGGGGAGATATTAGAATATTGCGTTCAATATGCCAGTATCTTGCTTTTAGCACTGCCAGCTTGGATTTTACAATATGAATTTCAAACATTCATGGTAACAGCAGAAAAACCGCATTTAGGTTTAGCGATAACGATTCTTGCCGGAATTACAAACATCGTTTTAGATGCTATGTTTATCGGAGTTTTTAATTGGGGAATCGTCGGAGCGGCTTTAGCGACTTCATTAAGTCAAGTGGTAGGAGGTGTCATCCCGATATTTTATTTTGCTTTTAAAAATAAAAGCCTTCTTCGTTTAGGAAAAACACATTTTGATTTTAAAATGATTTTGCGGGCGTTATTCAATGGATCTTCGGAATTCGTTTCGAGTATTTCAACATCGTTAATCAGCATTCTTTTTAATTTGCAACTGATTAAATACGCTGGGGAAAATGGTGTGGCGGCTTATGGAGTTTTAATGTATGTCAGCATGATTTTTTATTCGATGTTTACCGGATTTTCAAATGGAATCGGTCCTGCAATAGGCTTTCATTATGGAGCTAAAGATGAGAGTGAATTAAAAAGTTTAAGAAAAAAATGTCTGCGGATTATTATTGTTGCTTCACTATTGATGTTTATTGTTTCAGAAACATGTGCGTACCCGTTATCATGGATTTTTACGCGCCAAGATCAAGCCTTGATGGCGATGACGATCCGAGCTTTTGAACTATATTCAATATGCTTTCTGTTAAGCGGTGTAGTAACATTTGGCTCAGCTTTATTTACTTCTTTAAACAATGGGGTTATTTCCGCGATTATTTCATTTATTAGAACGATCGTCTTTGAAGCCGCGAGCGTTATTGTTTTCCCGATGCTACTAGGTTTGGATGGCATTTGGATCTCAGCGCCGATTGCCGACTTTTTAGCCGTTATTATGACCCTTTGTTTCATCAAAGTGTATCAAAAAAAATATCACTATTAACGCACAATATTTTCAAATTGATACAGTAATTGATATAATGATTATGCAACATGATTTTTGAAGACAATAGATGAGGCAAAAAAATGATAGACAATGAGCTTAAATTTGATTTTGAACGATTGCTTTTATATGGTTTTAAACTGAAAGATGAGATTTATTACTTCGAGCAATCGATTATGGATGACAATTTTTTGCTGATAGTAACCATTGATAAAAATCATTGTTTAAAGCATCAAATTATCGAAAAAGAATCAAATGAACCATATGATTTAATCGATGTAATAGGCGCTAATGGAACCTTTGTAGTTTCAATGCGCGAGGAAGTGGAGAAGATTGAAAATCGGATAATCGCTTGTTGCACAAGTCGAAAATTAGATAGTCAATTAACGATTAAAATTTCGAATTATATAAAAGAACAGTATAATGACAATTTAGAATATTTATGGAAAGATGACTTTGATGATGCTGTTTTTCGTCATCATGATACTAAAGTGTGGTATGGAATCATCATGAAAGTTTCAAAACGAAAACTAGGTATTGAAAAAGAAGGGAATGTTGAAGTTTTAAATTTAAAAAATGAATCTTCACAAATTGAATTATTGTTTAAAGAAAGAGGAATTTTCCCCGCATATCATATGAATAAAAAGCATTGGTGTTCCATCATTCTAGACGGAACCATTCCATTTGAAAAAATAGTGCCTTTAATCGATGTCAGCTATCGCATGACTTCAATGAAAAAGAGGACTAAAAAATGAAAAATTATCGTCATTGCCTATTGATTGGCAATAGTTTTACTTATTATCATGAAATGCCGCAGATTTTGAAACAAATATTGCTTTTAAATAATATCGAGCTTGAAATATCTTCGTATACTCGAGGCGGAATGACGCTCTTTGATGTCGTGAATCCGCTCTCTGACGATAAGAAAAAATTAGATTTGTTGCTTGAAAAGATTTCCAATTTCAATCTTTGCATCATCCAAGAATATAGCACTCGTCCTTATACTGATCGATCGCTATTTGAAAAAAGTGTCAATATATTGGTCAACAAACTGAAATCAATCAAAAAAGATATCGATATCTATCTTTATGAAACTTTTGCCTTTCCTTTGGAACTCAAAAATAAAGGAATTTCTTATGATGAAATGGAAAATCGCTTATTGACGGCATATCAAGAGGTCGCTTCATATAACAAGATCCATGTTATTCAAGTGGGCACTGCTTTTAAAATGGCTTTAAAGTTAAATCCTCGATTAGACCTTTACGATGATGATGAAAAACATCCTTCTTTAAAAGGGTCTAGGTTAATTGCTTTAACTATCGCGATGACGATATATCAAGATAAAATTAAAAATTATCGTCTTTCCAAAGATTCAAATGAAGATGAGTTTTTATATCAAGCAATAAAAAAATTACAAAGAAACGAGTCATGCTAAATCGTCATTTCGTGATACGATAGGTTTCATTTATTAATAAAACGTGATATAGTAATTTCGAGGTGAAAGTCGGTGAATAAGTATCTTAAAAATTTTCTTGATTTGTACTCGGAAGATGATAGTATCGTCTACAAAGCGATTCTTGAAAAAAAAGATTGGCTTTTTAAAAAATTATATATGCCATGCAATTTTCTGTCGGTAATAATTAATAACGAAAATGTCTATCCCGATCTTTTTGCTTTGATGGATAAAACTATCAACTTTGAACCTTTGGCTTTACACGATTCGGTTTTTGAAGATCACGAAGAACTTTATATTCCGACGATGAATAAATTTAACGAATGCTTTCGGGTTCGTTATTTTTACGATCACTATTTCACGTTAGTAGAACCGACGACCTTTTGGGTGGAAATTGATTTTGGATTTCTCGATGATAAAGGATACAAGGATTTAGTGGCAAACTTTTTTCCTTGCTTAACTAAGGAAGAATTAGAATTTAGGTATGATTTTTCCGATATCAAAGAGTTGATTAAACTTGCCATGTGTCACGAAATCAAAGGGAGTTATGTTGCAATTTTAGATAAAAATAATTTGATCAACGATCGTTTTTTGGCGCCGGTTGTAAGAAAGATAATTTACTCTTCAACGTTGGGCGAAAACAAAATAGCGGCGCTTCGTGAACTAGCCAAAAATTTAAATGTTGCCATGGAAGAGGTCACTTATGAATAGCAAAGAGGCTTTCCACAAACTTTTCAGTTCTTTAAATATCTCCAAAGCGATGGATGAATCCTTCGCTTATGATATGTATAAAGCGGTGATTAAGTATCTCAATAATACCGGCAATATCGACATCAGATATTTAAACCCGATGATGATATTGAATTATATTTACGCGGAGTATGCATATTTAATCGGAGGTTTAGATTTTAGTTCAACTAGCAATCTGCAAAACGATATCGCTTTTAAAGAAAAATTGAGCTTATCGATTTGCGATAAGATCATTTATAATGAGATTCTAACTTTTAAAAGCCAAGCATATTTAAGTAAGTATTCGCCGGTGAGCACCACTTTGAACTTCTATTTGAATTTCATCATCGATCGAATGATGAAATTGAAACCTTTAAGTGAAGAACGATTTGTAATCGATATGTGCTTTAAGGCTTTTTCGATGATGAAGAGCACCTTAAATCTTCTTAACGACGGTTTTGAAACCGAAGCATTTTCAACTTGGCGAACGATACACGAAATCGAATCGATCATCGCCATCTTGAATCGTTATCCGGAAGTTTCCGAAGTTTATGCTCGTCATATCGAATATATCAAAGCTTTCCGCGATGAATTGACGGATAAGAACCAACAAAATCAACTTTTTGAAGAGATGAAAGCGAAGATGAAAGAGCATGACTTAAAGTCGAAAGATCTCAAAAAGTTTATCGAATACGGATGGCTATATTCAGTAAAAAATGTCGCTGAAGATTATCCGAATATGAAACTTAATTTTAGAAACGGCGTTGAAACAATCGCGGGCTTATCTTCGTATTCCAAAGTGTATGAAATGTCAAGTGAGATCGCCCACAGTTCTCCGATTTTAATTTACTCCAATAAAGAATATTTTTGTGAAATAACGATTATTTCTTTATATGAAACTTTCTTAAGATTAGAAGAAATTTTTACTTCGATTCTTGAAAAACATCGCGAAGTAGATTCCAAAAAGTACCTCGAAATGCGTTCGATTTATTTAGAGACTTTACAACAAATTCTCTATAAAGAAAAAATTCTTTTTTTCAATTCGAAAAAGAATGATGATAATAAAAATTGATTTCATTGATTAACTTTTATTTTAATTGATCTTTAACTACAATTTTTGCGGATGATTGATATTTGCTGTCTTCGGTGATGATAGCGTCTAGATTATCGACGATTATCGTTCCAAAAAGTGGATTTTTTATTGAAATCAGCGAACCATTAATGGTCGCTTCGACATCGCTATATTCAAAAGCGAGATCACAATCTTCGGTCGTGCAATCAATTAATTTTAAATTTTTACAGTAGCAAAAAGGCTGGGTTCCTTTAATGTGACAATTGATTAAAGTTAAACCATCTGAATACCATCCGATGTATTCTCCAAGAAGGACACTATTGCGAACTACCACATTTTTTGCGTGCCAAAACGCATCTTTGGTTTTTAAAGTAGATTGCGAAATTTCAACATTTTGAGTATATTGAAAAGAATATTTGCCACGAAGCTTCATGTTGCTGATTTTTATATTACGACTTTCAAAAAAAGCATATTCGGCTTTGATTTTGCAATCGTCGAGTTTCAGTTGATGGCACCGCCAACCAAATTCAGGGGAATTGATAAGGCAATTTTTTAGGGCGATTTTGCGACATTCGCGTAGTGCTTTAATGCCGTTCATCGTCGTGTGGTTGATTATTGTATCTTTTGTGTACCATAAAGCGGCACGACAATTTTTGGTCATGGTACTATTTGCTAAGAGCAATTTGTTAACATGCCATAACGGATAACGCAAATCTAGGTAACAATTATTGACGTTGATATTTTCACATTCTTTTAAAGCGGATTCGCCATCTTCAGGACCTTCAAAACGGCAGTTTTCAACGATGGTATTCTTTATTGAATATAATGCCCGCTCTTGATCAAAAGTTTTACTGTTAATTTTATCCATAGAAAAGCCTCCGTAAAAGTGATTTTCATAACTTCGATATTATAACACGATTGCTTTTAAATACTTAATATATTGATTAATAAAAATCATCGAAGAATTTTTCGATGATTTTTCAATTAACGATTCAAACTATACATCTTGAAAGCACGACTCTCCGATAAATTCTCGAAGCAATGAATTACACGGAACGTAGGAGTCATCCATATCGACAAAATATTTTAGGAATTTAATCAAGCGTGAAGCCATCATGTAGTACGGAGAATCTTTATCGATTTTTTGTAAAACCGGCAAAGCATATTTTTTCATAACACACACTTCATATGATAAAAGGGAGTTAAAAACATAATCGGCATCTTCTTGACAGTGATATATCCACCGAAATTCGCCTTTACGAACGGAAGGCCACATTTGTATTGTTTCTTCAGCTGAAGCATTTCTGAACTTTTTATCGCGGACAATACGTCGTAACAACCTTAATTCAGTTAAAGAGATGGGATTGTGATTGTCGATATTGATTTGGGCCTGAGGAGCGATATAAATCTTGAATTTTTGATGTTTTGGAATAAGATTTGTAAGTTGCTCGTTTAAAGCGTGGATCCCTTCAATGATGATGATTTGATCTTCGCGAATTTGTAAAACACGGCCGGGAACACGTTTACCTAATTTAAAATCAAAACGCGGTAACTGTACTTCTTCGCCTTGAATAAGATCGAGCATATTTTGGTTGAATAAATCTACGTCAAGAGCCTCTAAAGATTCTAAGTCCGGTTCCCCGTCTTCTCCAACCGGAATTTCAGACTTCGGTAAATAATAATCATCGATTGAAATTCTAATCGGTTCTAATCCAAGCGAAAGCAATTCACAACGTAAACGATTGGCGAAAGTGGTCTTTCCGGAACTAGATGGTCCGGCAATGCAAATGAGCCGAATGCTATCGATGTCTTCGGTAATTTTCCGACCTAATTCAGCTAGCATGTTATTGTGATTGGATTCGCAAAGATTGATAAAGTCGATAATTCCTTCTTTGTTGACGTAATGGTTTATGGAAGCGATCGAGTCCGCGCGAACTTTTCGAGCCCAATTATACGATTGTTTTAAAGTTTTTCCAAAACGAGGGGCATCTTCAAATTGAGGAATTTTTCCGTCGCATTCGCTTCTAGGATATTGAATGATGAATCCCGGTGGATACATTCTAATGATGAAGTCTTTGATATGACCGGTAGAAGGGACCATAAATTCATACATATAGTTTAAATAACCGTTGCATTCATATAAGTGAACGGTCTTTTCAGGGCGATATTGAAGGATGTTGATCTTATCGTCATAGTTATTGTCGCGATAGATCTTTAATGCCTCAGCATTGGAGACAATTTTGCGGGATAAAGGATAATCTGCGGCGATAATCCTTCGCATTTCTTGTTCGATTGAACGCACCATACGCGGTTCTAATCGTGTTTCTAAATTTAAAAATTGACAAAAGATCGAACGTGAAATGTTATAAGAAAAACGAACGTTAAGATTTGGGTATAGATTTTTGATTGCCATCGCAGCAATATATCTTAACGAGGTTTCGTAAATTTTTATCGCTTCATAATCTCGCGTGTCTAAAAAGTTGATGCTTGCATCGTAATATACTTCATAATCAAGACTTCTCGTCACATTGTTGACGCTGGCGCATATGTAATTTTTTTGTTGCTCTTTATCGATGAGATCCAGTAAGCGCACTCGTTTAGCAAAAGTTTCTACTTTTCCAAGGTAATTTAATGTAAAGTGATCCATAGTCAAATTCCTTTCTAACAAATATAAAATTATTAATATCGCTAATATAGTATGCTACATTTGTAACCGCTTTCTATAATACATAATTATTCAAAAAATTTCAAGTTTGAAAAAAGCTTGAAGGTGAGGGGATATATGCTTCTTTAGGTGTTTTAATCATACTCTATAGTTAAAACAAGCATATTGTCTATTGTTCTAAACAATAATTAAAAAAATTTCAAGAAATAAGTTAATTATTTTTAAAATATGCATATATTATTTATCGTGTTTAATTATGTTGCGCTAGTCTTTTTAAAAGAAAAAGACGAAATTAAAAAGAGTTAAATGCTTTAAAAGGACTAGTTCATAATTAAATAATAAAAAACTTGCAATTAAAAATTTATGATGATATGATACTAAAGAAATCACATCGCAGGGTAGAGCAGTCTGGTAGCTCGTCGGGCTCATAACCCGGAGGTCATAGGTTCAAATCCTATCCCTGCAACCAATAAATATTCAGCTACGCGTTGCGTGGCTTTTTTAATGATTTGTAAACTTTAAAAAGAACATGATAAAACAAGATATGTTTAAAAATCTGTCGCTATTTTTTCTGAAAATTAATAGTAAGAGTTTGCTATAAATTTAAATGAATTTTTATCGATCGTTTTTAACAAACATTGTTTAAACCAAAAAAGAGTGTATAATCTAAGCGAGAGGCAAAAGATATGAAAAAACAATTTGAAAAGAGAAATATTTCAATGGTCATGGATTTTTATGAAATGACGATGAGTAATGGCTATTTCAATAACCACAATACCGATGAAAGAGTGGCGTTTGATGTTTTTTATCGTAAGAATCCTGATGGCGGTGGTTTTGCGATTATGGCCGGACTTGAACAAATAATCGAATATATTGAAAATTTACATTTCGATGATGAAGATATCGAGTACTTAAAAAAGCAAAATCTCTTTTCAGATGAGTTTTTAAATTATCTCCGTGAATTTCATTTTCGCGGCGATATTTACACTTTCAAGGAAGGGACGATCATCTATCCTAACGAACCGATTTTGACCGTTGTAGCACCACTTATCGATGCTCAATTAGTCGAAACGGCGATTCTTTTGGAATTGAATCATCAATCTTTGATTGCTACGAAAGCCAATCGCATCGTCAAAGCCGCTAAAGGAAGAGGGGTCAGTGATTTTGGAGCTAGACGCGCACATAATGTCGATGCTGCGGTATATGGCGCAAGAGCCAGCTACATCGGTGGCGTTAGTTCGACCGCGACCGTTCTTTCAGGACAAATGTTTAACATTCCCGTCAGTGGTACGATGGCTCATAGTTGGGTGATGTTCTATGAAAGCGAATATGACGCTTTTAAACGTTATGCTCTCAATTATCCGGACAATACCGTCTTATTGGTCGATACTTATGATGTTTTAAATTCCGGAGTGCCGAATGCCATTAAAGTGGCAAAAGAAGTTTTAATACCGATGAATAAGCGCTTAAAAGGGATTCGCCTTGATAGTGGCGACCTAGCTTATCTTTCTAAAGAAGCGCGAAAAATGTTAGATGCTAATGGCCTTGAAGATTGTAAGATTATTGTCTCTAATTCGCTCGATGAATTTACGATCGCCTCACTTATCGATCAAGGAGCTAAAATCGATAGCTTCGGGGTTGGAGAACGTTTGATCACTTCCCGTTCTGAACCGGTATTCGGCGCTGTCTATAAATTAGTTGCCGTGGAACAAAACGGAACCTTTGTCCCACGCATTAAAATATCGGAAAACATTGAAAAAATCACTAATCCGGGATTAAAGAAAGTTTATCGCGTGTTTAATAAAGATGGTTATGCGATTGCGGATTTATTGACGTTATGGGATGAAGAAGTCGATCTTAAAAAACCATATCGCTATGTCGATCCGAAAAAACCGTGGAAAAAAGATTGCTTTGAAGATTTTACGATTCGCTTGCTGCAAGTCCCGCTTTTTGTAAAAGGGGAATGTGTTTATCATTCACCGGCGTTAAATGAAATTAAAGATTATGTCCGTCAGCAACTTGATTATGAGATTTGGCCTGAAGAACAACGCTTTGAAAATCCTCATATTCATTATCTTGATATGAGTGAAAAGATGTATAAAACCAAAATGGAACTTTTAAACCAATCATTGAAAAAATAGCATGGAAAAAGTCAGTAATTTCGATGAAGCACTTTCTTTATTGAAAGATGGATTTGTGCTTCTTATAGGTGCGGATAATTTTTCCAAACCTTCGTATGTTAAATTTAAACATGGCAAGTTTTTGGTCTTTTCTAATGGCATGAAAGCAAAACTCAATCTTGAAATCTTCAAAGATCTTTACGAGAGATGTTCGTTTTATCTTTACGATGACAATCATGCTTCAATCGATGAAGAAAGAGATCAAGAATATTATTCCTGGAAACATAAATAACTTGATTAAAAGATTGCGAGCTATAAGCCTTCTTGCTATAATAGAAAAAACGCAAGTATAGTTTAATGGTAGAACACTAGCTTCCCAAGCTGGTTGCACGGGTTCGATTCCCGCTACTTGCTCCATTGGTTATTAAAAACCCTAAAAGTAGGGCTTTTTAACTTTTATGTAAGGGAATTGTAAGGGAAAATGTAAGGGAATAATTTTTAATGATGGAACAATCTTACTGATACAAGTATGATAAATGTTAAGGCGATTCTAGCAACATTTTATAAATACAGAATAGGAATAAACTATCAAAAAGTAAAAAATTATGGTGAGGTAAAATTACTTAAAGCACATTGATTATCTGTGGTATAATTACAATAACAAATTATTTTTGTAAAAATATAATAAATGTATTCTTGATTTAGGAGAAATATAAATGGAAAAACAAATTATGATAAAATACTTATATAGTGATAAAATTTTTAGAATAAAAAATATTATTAGCTATTTGGAATTGTTTTTTGACTCATCAAGCGATAAATTCATTTTTAATTTTTCCTTAAATAAAAATCAATCTAAAATTATTAATGAAATAAGGAGTTTGAATAATTTTGGTGGCATTAATATCATCAATGTAGAAACATACAAAAATTACTACAATTTTGATATTGCTAGTGATTTTAATAATGTTATACATATTCTTGAGATTATAGAAAATTATGAACTATGTGTTGTAATTTATTGTAATGATATAAAGATGTTCATTAATGATAATGATGGTGACTTCATCGTAATTAATACAAGGCATAAGAAATACAAATTAATTAAAAGTAAATAACAAAACAGTTTATTTTTAAAAAGGTAATATGAGATATGAAAAATCCTAATATAATAAATGCATTTGAATTTTTAATTGATGAGTATCATTGTCAATTATTGTTTGAAAATACGATGGGTAATCATTATTTATTTCAAAATGATTTATTTAAATTAAAAATTTATGTTTGGGAACAATTTAATGAAGTAGACATTAATCTTATTTATAATATGGAAAATTATCATATTGACCCATTTTTAGAAGAACCTTATAAGATGTCACTGATAAATAAAAAGCGTAAAGGCATGAAGAAAGTGTTCTATAATTATGATAAGGATTTTTGGATTTTGGTTTCTGAAATTATAAAAAATAAAATTAAACAACTTAATATTTAGCTATGTTAAATTTTGTTGACGCTTGGTAGTGGAAATAAAAAGATTATTTTAAACATAGGGAAAAATGTTTATTGTTTTATATAGGAGCACAATGCATGGTAAAAATTAAATTAAATTTATTTGAATCTATTGTTAGAGCAATTCTATTTCCAAATATAGGTTTTTTGTTAACAACTATTATTTTAATTATCTCTTTGGTAAAAGAACAAGAAATTATTGCTTATAAAGGGATTCTAATTTCTTATGCCATTTGTTTATCTTTAATGATTTTATCTTTAATAACTTGTTTTATAGTAAACCATAAAAGTAAAAAGGAATTTATTTTAAATAATGATGAATTTGTATTTTTAAATCATAAGTATGCAATAAATCAAATTAGATATGCTGAATATTATGTGTGTAAATGGTATGCACTACCAATAGTTCCTATCTATAAACAACAAGCAGGTGGTTTAATTACTTTCAAATTAGATTCAGGAGAAAAAATTCAATTTAAAGTAGTTTATAAGGATTATTTGAAAATAAAAACTAAAATAAAAAATATAATTGAAAAATAGTAAACGAATATCAAACAAACGAATTAAAATATGTTTGAAATGGTGCAAGTTGGCTAGAACAAATTAATTGGGGATTTTTGGAACAAAATTATGGAATGAGTGTGCATGTATGGGGTCACTTTTATTTTTAACATCTGCTACGTGTCTTATTTACACAAAAAAATAAGTGTAAGATCAAAATTATTATATTTTCAATTAATATTTTAGAATTAAAAATTTTCAGTTTATACAAATATTTCTTAATATGATTAATTATTTATGAGTTTAAAGCAATATTTATTATTAAAAAAGCCTTTTTATTAGGCTTTTTGTAATAATTATATTAGTTTTAAAACTAAGGATTAGAAATAATCAGTGCGCCAAAAAGTATAATTGTGATTCAATTTTTCTAGAATATCACTCGTTAGATTAAATTTGAGATCTTGCTTTTCAAATTTATTTAACAAGATCACCATGCGACCGCGACGTTCTACTTTTTCTAAAATAAGATGTGAGGTATTGATCACATCAGGAACTAAAATAAGGCTGGTTCGTAATTTGATTAACGAGATAAAATCATCAAAATATTCGCCTAATTCACCATATTCGCGGATGATTAAACCACCATCTTTTTCTCCATAATCCAAATAAGCGACTAATTGACCATCTTTATATAGGCCATGGGGATTACGTAATTCGGTAGTTGTCCAATGGCTAAGATAAAAATCATCTCGAACGATAGGACCATTTAATTTTGAAGAGAAAGTATCGTATATTTGTCGAATTTCATTTCCGCTGATTTTTCTCACTTCATAATTTTCATGAATATCGCGTTGATGGATTAAAATGCGATTGTAACGATAAGTGGTTGATTCAAATCCGAAACGGCGATAAAAATCAGGAATGCCACTTCCTAAATAAGCAAATATATATCCTGCTTGTTTTTGATCTTCTAAAGCCATTTCAATCAGTTTTGAAGAGATTCCTTGATGACGATATTCGCGCTTGGTGCAAACTTCGCCAATCCCGGCAAAGGGAACTTTAATACCTTCTATGTACATTTCGCGCTTAAAGATTCTTAAAGAAGCGATAATTTTTTCGTGGTCTTTGGCAATATAAATATCATTAAAATTATGGTTTGGATCATTGATAAAATGATTTTTAAAATAATTGTACAACATTTCACTAAAGATATTATGATTGAAGGAATTGACGCATAGGTGTAACCATTCTTCAAACTCTGATTCTTGTAACTTTGTGAATTTAATCATCGCTCATTCTCCTTATATAAACCGATATTCATCAGTTATTATTTCTAATTAAATTATATTAAAAATTTGCGATAACTGTCAACGTTCCATCTTTGATGTTACGATAACTATTTTATACAAAATATCAATTTAAAATTATATTAATCGTTTTTAAATAAAAAAAAGGGCTACATAAGTATAGTCCTTTGTTTGTCGTAATGGTGACCACAGAGGGATTCGAACCCCCGGCCTACGGCTTAGAAGGCCGTTGCTCTATCCAGCTGAGCTATGTGGCCAGCGTCTTAATATTACCACAAATTAAGATAAATTCAACAACAAAAAAGATGTTTAAGAAAAATCTGATAAAAGTTTGTGAAAATAACTATCGCTAATAAAGAACAAAGTTTGACATTAACGTTGTTGGTTCATTTAGTCAGTTTGAAAAGAGCGATTAAGAAGAAAAAAAATATAAAAAAGTGTCGGTCTCGAACCCCCTCCTAGAAGAGTGTATATCAAACCGACACAATATTATTATAGATAATTTGAATCAAAAGTGAACATAAAAGCGAGATAATTTATGGAAAATTTGCATATAAGCAATAATTATTTATGAAATTATTAAATACTTTTGTGATTGTAAACACGATCGTCTAATATTATTCTCGCCTAAAAATAACTATATAAGTTTTTATTTCGCTTAATTTTTGTTAAATTATTCCAAATACTATAAAACTTAATAATAGAGACTTTTAAAAAGCATAAGGGGATTTTTATGTAGTTATATCTATTTATCTTTTTCTACGACAAAATTATCCTAGTTATGACAAAATTATTCTAGCTATGACAAAATTATCCTAGCATAGTGCTTAAGAAAGGAAATGCTTTTAGAAGAGTTATTTAGTTGCACCGATTTATGATGCATTTTATAATTAAAGTGTTAGTGTTAGTGTGTTAAGGAGTGATAAGGTGTTAAAATATTTATCAAAAAATGAATCACATTTTTTACGAGCTTTTACCGGCAAAATTATGCAAAAAGTGCAACATACATTGCGCCGTCAATTGTCTTTTGAGTATCTGCTTTTTTATGGTGGTGGTTCATCTTTGTTGATTAAGGATTCAAAAAGCGGATATGTCGATTGTGAATTTCAAATTGTGGTTACCGAAGCCTTGAAAGAACTATGGGAAAATCCTCAATTGATTAAAGAAAGCTTGCGTGAAGCGTTAAACCGTGCCGCAAAAGGAGTAAGTTTTTTTGAAATCAGTGATTCCTCGTTTATTTTCAGCGCCGGCATTTCAAATCGTAAAGGGCGAAAATATACCGATATTAAGATTTCGCTCATTTTTGGTGAAGGCAATGAAGGTTATTCACGTTTAATTTACGATCGATTTACCAATTGCTATACATTAGTGAGGGTAGATGGTTCAAAGGAGATTGAAGAAAAGATCGCATATTTAAAAAAATTAAAAAAATGGGATCTTTTCCGAAAACGTTATCTCGAAAAGCGGCAAGAAGTGACGATTGGTCCGCTTTACAGTGCTAGCGATTTATTTCTCGAAGTGTTAAATGAATTATATGGTGAAGAGAAAAATAACGATGAATTTAAGCAATCGCTATGATTGCTTTTTTTTAATTTCGTAGCTTCTCGTTAACAAAACAAAGACTTTATGATATGATTAAAAACAAGTTTTGAGGCTTGAATATGAAAAAGAAGATTTTAAAAATTCTCTATTATGGAATTAAAGCAATCATCACCGGTTTCTTCGTAGGATTGATTGTTGGAACTTATCAATTATGCGCAAATTTAGTGATCGACGCTGCTAAAGAACTATTTGCAACTCAAAACATTATGATTGCACTTATCGTGATAGTCGTAGTGGCGGCTTTAGCTTTCATCGCTCATTTTTTGGTTACTTTCGATTCGAATATCGCCGGAAGCGGGATTCCGCAACTAGAGGTTAACATCCGCAAAAAACTCGACAATATGAAATGGTATAAAACGATGCCCTTGATGTTTTTCAATTCGATTGTTTCCTTTTTTGTGGGACTCGGTTTAGGAAGTGAAGGACCTTCGGTTGTTTTAGGCGGAAATGCGTCTTTGATGGTCAATGATTGGTTTAAAGACGATGATGAAGATGAAGTGGCTATCGCTTCTGGAGCAGGTTTCGGTTGCGCTTTTTTATCACCGTTAGCGGGTATCTTTTATACTTTTGAAGAAAGTCTTCATCGCTTTAATATCAAGATTATCATTAGGACGATCATTATCGTTTTTGTCGCATTCTTTATCAGTTCTTTAATTAATCACCATCATCTTTTAACGATGGATATCACTACTGATTTGGGATTTGAAGAATACTATCCGTTGATTTTCGTGATTTTATTGAATGTCATCGTCGGATCACTATTCGTTTTATTGCTCATTTGGTTGAAAGATTTTTTAGCGAAACACAAAAAGAATTTTTTCGTCAAATATCGCATTTACTGGATGTTCATTCTCGCTTTGCTCGTTTCGTTTTTCTTTGCGATAGGAAGTGGTTCCGGCGGTAAAATTATTGCGACGATTTTAGAAGAAAAATCGATTTTAATCTTATTAGGACTTCTTTTATTCCGTTTTGTTTATACGATTTTTTCGGCCAATTCGACGGCTACCGGCGGTTTGGTGGTCCCGATAATTTGCTTTGGAGCTTTAAGCGGAATGATCGTTTGTGTGTCTTGCAACCAATTATTTGGCTTTGAAGAACAATATTTTGCTCCGATCGTTTTGATTTCGATGCTCACGAGTTTTGCAGTGGTCACTAAAGCTCCGTTAACGGCCTTGGCGGTCATCATTTCTACGGTCGGATTCAACACTCACGGGTTATACATCTTGTTACCGGCATTTTTGACTATTGCCATCGCGTACTTCTTATCTCGTCTTACTAAGATCGATTGTCTTTATGAGTTGTTGATCGAAAGGCTTTGATTATGGACGATAAAGCACGTTTGAAATTGAATCTTAAAAGTTTGGAAGGGAAAGATGACACTGAAAGTTTATTTATGCGTTTTGCGCTTATCGATGAACTTCAAGACGATCAAGTATTACAAGAATTTTTATCGTCATATCGTGATTTTTTACTAAAAGAAGATCCTCTTACTACCATCGGATTTCACGTCGATTATTTTTTGCAAAACGAACGGATTTTCGAAGCGTTGGAAGTGATTGAAGAATACAAAAGTATGCCCTATATTTCAATGGAAGTCGAAGATTTTATGAATGAATTGAAAACTCGAATTTTAGAAGAAAAACGTCATCGTAGTCACCATGATTCTTTAACGGAAATTTACACTTATCTTCATTCGCAAAACGAAGAAAAGATGATTTATGCCATCAATTATTTAAGCAAGCAAAATATCAATCTTCATCTTGAAGAAATCGCAAAATTTTTAAAGAGCGATGTTGCATACAAATTCAAAGTGCTGACCCTTTTCATTTTGGTCGAGCAACATTGCACAAAAACTTTTAAAGTCAAACGACAAAATGATTGGTTTGATTTTACACCTCAAGAACAGCAGTTGCCGTTTGAACGCAAAGCATATAAAGAATTTATAAAAATCGTCAATCAATATCACGAAAGCGTGCAGGCGGCAAATATGGCTAAAGAGACGATAAACGCGATTGAGATCAAAAATTATCCACTTTCGATTTTCGATGTTTATCGAGACGATTATGTCTTCGCTTTGGCCTATGAGTTAAATTTGGGTTATTTAGGATTAAATCACGATATTGGAAAAATTGCGCTTGATTTTAATAAAACAACCGAAGAAATCAAAATGGATTTAGAATATCTTCAAAGTTTGTTAAATGACTAATGTTTAATGGTAGATATATTTTATTAAAATATATTTCGCTTGAAGAACCGGCAACTAGGTTATATAATTTTTATTGCTGAAAATATTTAAGGAGGATTATATCAATATGGAAAAGAAAGTTGAAAACAAAGAAAACAAAGAAATCGTCATTAGATTTGAAACTAAAGGCGAAGAATGGAAAAAGGCCCAAGATAAAGAATTTACAAAATTAGCGGCTAAATTGAAAGTCGATGGATTCCGTCAAGGTCATGTTCCGGAAAATATTGCCAAATCACGTATCAATCAAGCAGAAGTGATGCATGAAGCCATGTTTCAATTAGTCAACAAAGAATTTGTTAAAGTTATCGATGAAGAAAAATTGTCGGTATTTTCAAAACCGATTTTGAATGTCGAAAAGATTTCAACTGACGAAATGGTTGCCACCGTGAGCTTTGCTTTACCACCGCATGTGGAATTAGGCGAGTATAAAGGATTGAAGGTTGAAAAAGAAGAAGTTAAAGTAACAGAAAAAGATGTCGAAGCTTTCATTGAAAATCTTCAAAAGGAACATACTACACTTGTGGTTAAAGAAGGCGCAGCCAAAGAAGGAGACACGGTTTTAATCGATTTCAAAGGCTATGTCGATGACACTCCGTTTGAAGGTGGGGAGGCTAAAGGCTATAGTCTTAAACTCGGTTCTCATGCTTTCATACCCGGATTTGAAGAAGCTCTTGTCGGAATTAAAGCTGGAGAATCGCGCGAAATCAATGTCAAATTCCCAGATAACTATGTTGAAAATCTCGCTGGCAAAGAGGCAAAATTCGAAGTTTCCTGCTCTGATGTTAAAGAAGCGGTGGTCCCTGAAGTTAACGAAGATTTTGTCAAAGAACTCGAAATTAAGGATGTTGAAACTCTAGAGGCATTAAAAAAGCATGCTGAACAAGAAGTTTTAAAGCGGAACGAACAACAAGCAAAATCAAAGTATCTTGATAAATTGCTTGATACCATTGTCGAGTCTTCCAAAGTGACGATCGGTAGTCAGATTATCGAAGATGAAGCTAAGGCCAATATCGACAACATGAAAAAGCAAGTCGAGAAAAACGGACTTCAATTCTCCGATTATTTAAAAATCAACAATCTCGACGAAGAAAAACTTTTAGAAGAACGTAAAAAAGAAGCGGAAAAAAATCTTAAGGTTTTACTTGTTGTCGAAGAAATTTGCAAACGCGAAAATATCGTGGTCAGCGATGAAGCACTAGAAAAAGAATACGAAAATCTTGCTGCCCTCTATGGCATGAAAGTCGAAGATGTTAAAAAAGCATTAGAGCCACAAAAAGAACAATTCGAAAGACAGTTACATACTAGATTATTTACTGAATTTTTAGAAAAGAATAACGACTGGACGAATCCACCGTCTAGCGAGGAGGCAATATAGGTAATATATGAACGAAACTACAAATTTTACAATCTTAATTACTAAAGAGTTAGTTCTCTTCCCGAATGTCACTATCGATATTGAAGTCGGGAGAGACTTTTCTTTAAATGCCATTAAGGAAAGTTTTAAGCAACATGAAGGTAAAATTGCTGTCGTCACGCAGATAGATTCTGATATTGAAAAACCGGAAGAGTATGATTTTTTTCATGTAGGGACTTTATGTAACATCGACTCTTTTGAAGCATCAAAAAAGAATAAAAATGCATATAAAGTCCGCCTTACGGGTATTAAAAGAGTTTACTTGTCGAATGTTTTGCATCTTTTTCCAAATGATGAAAACAATGTCTTTACCGCTGATGTCAGTGAAATAGTTGAAATTCCCGCTAATCCGAAAAGCGAAGAAAAATTGATGATGCGATTAGTCGATGAATTAATGCGAATTACGGAATGGATCAAACTTCCGAAAAATTTTGTGCAACAATTTAAGGTCGGAATCAATGCCGGAACCCTTTGCGATCAATTGGCGATGACCCTTGATATCGATACCACCACTAAACAACAACTGCTTGAAGAACGAAGTGTCAAAGAACGCTTGGAAAAAATTTACGAGATCGTGCATAGTGAAGTGCAACGTTTGGAAATTGAAAATAAGTTGACACGAAAAGTTCGCGATAAGACAGAAAAAAATCAACAAGAGTATTTCTTACGCGAAAAAATGCGGGCCATTCAAGAGGAATTGAATGAATTAAATGGTACTAATGAGGAAGATGATGAAACCTCGATTTTAGATAAAATCGAAAATAATCCGTATCCGGAACATGTCAAAAAGAAAATTAGAAGCGAATTAAAACGATATGAGACGATGCCTCAATCGTCGCTTGAAGCTTCGATGGAAAAAACGTATATCGATTGGCTTGTCAACTTACCATGGTACCAACAGACGGTCGATAATGATTCTTTGGAAAATGTCCAAAGAGTTTTGGATGAAGATCATTATGGACTTGAAAAAGTCAAAGAGAGAATCGTCGAATATATCGCGGTTAAATCGATGACCAATTCTTTAAAAGCTCCGATTCTTTGCCTTTATGGTCCTCCGGGTGTCGGTAAGACTTCATTAGCTAAATCAGTGGCTAGAGCTTTGGAACGAAAATTTGTCAAATGCTCTTTAGGCGGTATTTCAGATGAAGCTGAAATCCGCGGACACAGACGCACTTATGTCGGAGCTATGCCCGGAAAAATCATCAAAGGTATCAAAAACGCCAATGTCAACAATCCGGTGTTCTTATTGGATGAAGTCGACAAAGTTGCTTCTTCGTATAAAGGCGATCCGGCAAGCGCTTTGCTTGAAGTTCTTGATCCCGAACAGAACATTTTGTTCCAAGACAATTATATCGAAGAGACATTCGATCTTTCGAATGTTTTATTCATTGCGACCGCGAATTATTTGCAAAATATTCCGGCTCCGCTCCGCGATCGTCTCGAACTTATCGAATTGAATTCATATACTAATTTTGAAAAACTCAATATCGCCAAACGCCATTTAGTGGCTAAGCAAATTAAGGCTAACGGCTTGACAAAATCGCAGATTAAATTTGACGATAAAGCTTTGAGTTATATCATTGATTTCTATACCCGTGAAGCCGGTGTCAGAAGTCTTGAACGGGCGATTTCCACTTGTTGCCGCAAAGCTGTGGTGGAGATTAAAAAAGACCCGACCATTAAAAGCGTTCATGTGACAATTAAGAAAGTCATTCAATATCTCGGTACCGAAATTTTCGATTATTCGAAAAAAGAAAAATCGAATCAAGTCGGGGTCGTCACGGGATTGGCTTATACTGAATTCGGTGGTGACATCCTTCCTATCGAGGTCAATTATTTTGAAGGTAAAGGAAATTTGGTGATTACCGGTAATTTAGGTAATGTAATGAAAGAAAGTGCCTCTATCGCGCTTGATTATGTCAAGGCCAACGCTAAAAAATACGAAATCAATCCGGAATTTTTTACGAGTCACGACATTCATATTCACGTTCCAGAAGGCGCCGTCCCTAAAGATGGTCCATCTGCCGGTATTGCGCTTACGGTTGCCATCATTTCTTCAATCACCAATACTCCCGTCAGTTCTGTGGTCGCGATGACCGGTGAAGTGAATTTGCGTGGAGCGGCTTTGCCAATCGGTGGCTTAAAAGAGAAGACTTTAGCGGCCTTAAGAAGCGGCATCAAAACCGTCGTGATTCCAAGAGAAAACGAACGTAACCTTCAAGACTTGCCACGTGAAGTGAAAGAAAATCTTAGAATTGTCTTGATGGACAATGTCGATATGGCGGTTAAAGAAGCCTTTGTTAAATAAAATGATCAACTTTCGGAAAGCAAAATTTGTAAAATCCGCCTGTGGTAAAGACGATGTTCTTTACGATTACGATCATGTCCTTTTTGTTGGAAAATCTAACGTCGGAAAATCGAGTTTACTAAACGCATTATGTGACAATAAAGGATTGGCGTACGTTTCAAAAACGCCTGGTCATACAAAACTATTGAATCACTTCTTAGTCGATGAACAATTCTATCTCGTGGATGCTCCGGGTTACGGTTATCGAAAGCTCGGTAAAAAAGATCAATTTGATGAGATGATGAGTCAGTATTTCGAGCATAATCCTCGCTTAAAACTTGTAGTATGGTTATTAGATTCAAGACACGAACCGAGTGACGATGATTGCAATTTTTACGAATATTTAAGTAAATTGAAAGTCCCGGCTTTAATCGTTTTAACTAAGTGCGATAAACTTAATCAATCGGAACGTTTTAAAATTAAACGGACCATCGAAAATCTTTTTGAAACTTCAGACTATATTATGGTCTCTTCTTTAAAAAAACAAGGAATCGAAGAGTTGCAAAAACGTATCGGCGATACAATGCTATAAAAGGTGTGCGTTAAGCACACTTTTTTTGTAATAAAAAGCTAAAAAAAACCGTATGATTTATTGAATACGGAGGTTTCATTATGCAACCATTTGTCTTGGAAGATCGGGTTTATTTGAAGCGGGATTTAAAAGCCATCAAGGATTTAAAGTGCGATAATTCGTTTAAATATCAAAAAGAAGGTGACGGAGTTAAAATTACCGGGGAAATAATTTTAAATGGTCTTTTTTGTTACGACGAAGAAAATAAAGAATTTGATAAGAAAGTGCCGGTCGATATTTTTGTGCCTCTTAACAAAATCGATCAAATGAAAGATCTTTCTTTGATGGTTGATGATTTAAGTTATTCTTCAAATGAACATGAAGTGGTGTTTAAGATAAAATGTCATCTTGTCGGAGATCAAGATGATTTTGAAAAATTCGAACCGAGTCAAGACCAAATGTTTAATGAACTGTTAGTTGAGCAAATTTTGGATTTTCCCAAAATTACACGGAAAGGTCATCGAAAGACATTTGATAAAAATTTTTTAAATACGATAGAGACGATGATTGCAAATGGCGACAATCAACAAGTAGAGGTGTTTTCTTCGCTTGAAGACGAAGATTTAAAGAGCTATTTTGCTAATGAATTCGCTGATGATGACGAAATAATCGAACTTGAAGAATCGATGATTAAATATCATGATACCGAAAAAGAGGAAGATGGTTCGATGAAAATTCCAACTACGATTGAAGAAGATACTAAAGAATCGCTTGATGAGATTATGGAACAAGTTCCGATTATAAATGAAAGCGAAGATAAAAAGGATATTGCAAATGCAGAACCAAATCACGAAGAAAAAGAAATAGCACAGATGGCACCCATCGAACCGACAAAAAACAGTGATTCAGAAAAAAAGGATCGAAATCGATTGAGTTTTAAAGAGACGTATCGTTCTTCTTATATTTTCTATCGAGTTAAAAACGGGGATACCTTAGAATCAATCGCCGAAACTTTCAATCTCGAACCGCTTGAAA
This sequence comes from uncultured Bacilli bacterium, assembly GCA_947591215.1. Lineage (GTDB taxonomy): Bacteria > Bacillota_I > Bacilli_A > RFN20 > CAG-449 > CANQAG01. The sequence continues at coordinate 31,434 of CANQCZ010000011.1, forward strand.
TCAAACGTTTGAACCCTCATAAAGAAATTCGTTCCGATGAACTTTTAGAGTTGCCGCGAAAATGAAAGCACGTATTGAAGAGTTATATAAAATAAAAATCAATTCCATCATCACGATCTCTAATAAGGCCAAAAAATTAGTCGGTGAAAATGATACGTATATTTTAAAATTTCACGATGATCAAGCGTTAGAAAACATCTTTGGGCGCCTTGCGATGTTACATATCGATACTTTTTTACTGCCGTTAAAGTCAATTAATGATCGCTATATTGAATATTTTGAAGAAAAGTATTTTTCACTTTCTATCTACTTAAAAGATGAAAATACTTTAGCCAAAGATGTCCGTCTCTCGTTTTATATTAAAGCCATTGCTAACCTTCATCAAAAGACGATTTATAATATTAAAATTAACGATGGTTATTTAGAAGAATCGCTAAATTATCTCGACAATAAAATCGCCGAAGTAAAAAATGCGCTTTTAGCGCGCATCGAACGGGTCGAAAGGATGGATTATCATTCACCCGCGGACTGGTTCTTTATGATGAATTACGATCATTTGATGAAGGCAGTTAAAGAGGCCGAACGTCGCGTGGTCAATTTGGAAAGCGAATGGAACAACAGCGATAGTCTGCACCTTTGTTTAACATATCAAAATTTTGATTTTTCTCACATTTTAGTAAAACAACAAAAAATTGTTTCACTTGATAAAATGGCATTAGCGCCGGCAATATACGATTTAATCAATTTAGTTGATGTCAGTTATGAATTGAAATTCGAAATATCGTTCTTGTTAAAAGAATATCTTTCGATATACTCTTTGGCACCTTATGAGGTAGAATGGTTATTGGCGTATTTGTTCATTCCCAAAATCATTAGAATGCGCGAAGACATCGACGATATTGAAAACCTCACCCAAGCTTTGAATCACTTACGTTTAGTCGAAGATCTCACGACGAAACTTTTGGCTTTGACATCTGCTGAAAAGCAAAAATCAGAATGATGATCACCAGTAAAATTTGATTGGTAAAATTAGGGGAAATCAAAAATAAAAACGCTTGATAAACTAAAATTATACCAATCGAACTTAAAAATTTGTCTTTCCAAATCGGAAATTGCATTTTGACTTTATCGAAAAAATCTTTCATATCATCACCAATAAATGTATATGATTAAAAGGCCTAGAGAGTGACAAGGAATAAAATTTTATAAATTATAAAAACGCTTTCATAATTTTTAAATTTTTTGTATACTGATTTCAGTTAAAGGATGAAAGGACGTTTATGAAAAAGAAATTATTATTGTTATCAATGACGATGTTATTGAGTATGACATCATGTGGAGCAAATCCGCAACTTAATAGTAATGAAACTTCTAATGAAGGTTCTGCCTCTAATCAAGATGTTACTAGCGAAGTCTCGGGAACTGATGGAAATTTATCAAGTGGTAATGCCAATTCTTCTAATGACAATGGTACCCCTACTTCAAGTGCCTCTTCGTCGGCTTCTACTAGTACTTCAAGTACACCAAAAGGTGAAATTTTGCCGGCAATCAATAATATTAGAGTTTTAGTCAAAAAAGGGTGGAGCAACATCTACGCTTGGAATAAAATCAATGGCGCTACTGTTGAATATTTCGGACAATGGCCCGGAACGCCGTTAAAAAGTTACGATAACGATTGGGATTATTACGATTTTGATGAAGGTTTAACTTCGGTTAATCTTATTTTTAATAAAACCGGTAGTCAAACTAGAGATTTAGAAGTAAGCGGTGTCGGATACCATTGGTTTAATAATAGTAATTGGAGTCACTCTGATGTTTACGGTGGTGAATTTAATAATCAAGTCGGCGGTGGCGGAAGTCAAAAGCCGATTAGCCCCTTTGAAGCTAAAAGTTATAAAGATTTTCCGATGTGGAATGAATTAGGCGACGATTATTTCAAAGTTTTACATCCATATCAAGGACAAAGAACCGATTTCCGCGATGAATCGATTTATTTTGCAATCACTACGCGCTTTTACGATGGCGATCCTTCAAATAACGTCGCTTGTTGGGATGGTAAAGATGCTTCTTCAGATCCAGCATGGCGCGGAGATTTCAAAGGCTTAATTCAAAAACTCGATTATATCAAGGCTTTAGGTTTCACGGCTGTGTGGATTACCCCGGTGGTTGAAAATTGCTCCGGATATGATTATCATGGCTACCATGCTTTAGATTTATCAAAAGTCGATGAACGTTATGAATCGGAAGACGTGTCCTTTGAAACTTTGATTGAAGAAGTTCATAAACGCGACATGAAATTAGTGCTCGACGTTGTCTTCAATCACACCGGCAATTTCGGTGAAAAGAATTTATTCCCGATGTTTGAAAAGAAAGGCGATCTTTCTACTTCTAACTGCTTGTCGATGCTTGAAAATTCCGGCTTGCCGGAAAATTATTTCTCATTAGATGGCGGACAACAATACGATGCAAGAATCAACAATATGAAGAACATCAGAAATGATGGTTCCGATCCCAATGATATTTACCATCACTATGGTAATTTCTCCTGGGAATCATTTGGAGAACAAGTGGCGCAAATCGCCGGAGACTGTGTTGACTTAAATACCGAAAATCCGATTGTCGCTCAATATCTTGTTAAATGTTATGGCGATTTCATTCGTCTCGGCGTCGATTATTTCCGCGTCGATACGATGAAACATATCTCAAGATTGACGCTTAACAATTATATTATTCCAGGACTTTACGAATTTGCTAAACGCTGCGGCAACAATAATTTCTTTATGTTTGGCGAAGTTTGTGCGAGAGTTCGTGAAATTTGGAATCACGGAATTCCGGCTTTAAGCGCGCCTTTCTATACTTGGAAAGAAAATAAAGAATATCCTTGGGGCGATAAAGTCACCAATTTAAATAGTATTGAATTGGCTTATAACGACAATTCCACCTCAAGTGGTCAAAGAACTTCGACTAACGCTAAATTAAGCGGTTTAAATTACCATAAACCCGATCATACTAATGCAAGCGGTAGTGGAGTTATTGATTTCCCGATGCACTGGAATTTTTACAAAGCACAAGATGCGTTCAATGTCGCCACAGGAAATGATCAATATTATGAAGATGCGACTTATAACGTCGTTTACGTTGATTCTCACGATTACTCTCCGGATGATTGTCAATTTGTGAGATTCAATGGTGGTACCGATGCTTGGGCTGAAAATATGTCGTTGATGTTCACATTCAGAGGCGTTCCTTGCATCTATTATGGAAGTGAAATCGAATTCCAAAAGAATAAACCTATCGACAAGGGAACCGAAGTACCTTTAGCCGAAACCGGAAGAGCTTATTATGGTGATAACCTCACCGGAAACGTCCAAGCTTCTGATTTTGGTATTTATACCGCGGATGGAAAAGTCAATCAAACTTTAAATTCCACGCTTTCAAAGCATTTACAAAAATTAAATCGCATCCGACAAGCAGTGCCGGCATTAAGACGCGGTCAATATACCACTAGTAATGTTAGCGGAAATATGGCCTTCATTCGTCGTTACACCGAAGGCAATATCGATTCATTGGCATGTGTCACGATTTCAAGTGGAGCTACGTTCCGCGGCCTTCCAAACGGCACTTACGTCGATTTAATCACTGGACAAAGAGTGAACGTGACAAGTGGAACTTTAACCAGTGATTCAATCTCTAAAGGAAACGCTAGAATTTACGTTTTAGAAAACGCTTCTACCGGTACTTTAAGTAAGATTGGCGATAGTTTGACTTATCTGAAATAAATAATTCGCCAAATGACCTCTAACGAATTAATGAAAGGAAAAATATGAACATCAAAGACAAAATCGTTTTGTGGATTCAAGATTATTTCAATCAAAATGGAAAAGATCTCAATGCGATAATCGGAATTTCCGGCGGCAAGGATAGTTCGGTTTGTGCTGCTTTGCTGGTGGAAGCATTAGGTAAAGAAAGAGTGATCGGGGTTTTAATGCCACAAGGTTCGCAACACGATATTCAAATGTCGTATGATTTAGTAGAATATTTAGGAATTCGACATTTTGAAGTTAATATCGGTGAAACATGTGAAGCAGTCGTCACGGCTTTAGCCAATGCCGGAGTTTCTAAAGAAGAACTACGCACTAACAAAGTCTATTATTCCAATACTCCGGCGCGAATAAGAATGACAGTGCTATACGGAGTTTCGGCCATCTACCATGGGTTAGTGGTCAACACCTGCAATAAATCTGAAGATTATATCGGTTATTCGACAAAATTCGGTGATAGCGCCGGCGATTTCAGTCCCATTAGCGATCTTTTAGTCAGTGAAGTAAAAGCGCTAGGACGACAATTGAAACTTCCGGAAAAATTTATCAAAAAAGTGCCGGAAGATGGATTATCAGGTAAAACCGATGAAGATAATTTAGGATTCACGTATGCCGTTCTCGATCGATATATCGAAACCGGTGAAATCGACGATCCGCTTATTAAAGAAAAAATCGATACCATGCATCGAAAAAATTTACACAAGGTGCTGCCGATGCCGCAGTTTATAAAAAATAAGTAGGTTAAATTTATTTTAACTTAAGTTGATATCAAATAGAAAAATCGCATCTTTGCGATTTTTTTATTAAAAAACGCACAAATCGGAGAAATACTTTTAAAAATAATGTTGACATCGTCGCTTATTTATAAAATAATATGAAAGTACGAAGAACGAGAGGTTCTTCAAGAGGTATTCTAAGAGAGGCTTTGGTCGGTGAAAAAAGCTGAAGAAACTTGAAGATAGTCGCTCGGGAGTGTGGGATTAATCTCCCCGGAAGGCACCGTTATCGCCTTTAAAGAGTGCAACCAAAATGGTTGAATTAAGGTGGTACCACGCATGAGCGTCCTTAAACGGACGTTTTTTTTTTAAAAGGAGAAAACGCATATGCTTAGCAAACATTATGATCATCATGAAGTCGAAAAAGGAAAGTATGACGAGTGGAAAAAACGCGGATATTTTGGTACTAAGGATTTAACGAAAACCAAATTTTCGATGGTTATTCCCCCACCGAACGTCACCGGCAAATTACATTTGGGTCATGCTTGGAATACGACGATTCAAGATATTATCGCTAGATATAAAAGAGCAAAAGGATACGATGTTTTATGGGTGCCGGGAATGGATCATGCCGGCATTGCAACTCAGGCCAAAGTCGAAGAACGATTGCGGAAAGAAGGAATCTCCCGTTATGATTTGGGACGCGAGAAGTTCTTAGAAAAAGCCTATGAATGGAAGAAAGAATACAGTGAAACAATTCATGACCAATGGAAAATGATGGGTCTATCACTAGACTATAATCGCGAACGTTTTACGTTAGATGAAGGACTCAATAAAGCGGTTCGTCATGTTTTTTGCGAATTGTATAAAAAAGGCTTGATTTATCGCGGGGAGAAAATCATCAATTGGGATCCGCTTTTAAAAACCGCACTCAGCAATATCGAAGTTATCCATAGCGACGATCAAGGCAAATTTTATTATTTCAAATATCAGATTGTTGGAACTTCGCGTTTTCTAGAAGTCGCTACTACCCGTCCTGAAACGATGTTTGGCGATGTTTGCGTTGTCGTCAATCCTCGCGATGAGCGTTATAAAGATTTAATCGGAAAAAAGGTTATCAATCCGGCAAATCACGATGAATTGCCTATAATTGGCGATGAATACGTGGATATTGAATTTGGAACGGGCGCCATGAAATGTACCCCGGCACATGATCCGAATGATTTTGAAATTGCTAAACGTCATCACCTTCCTCATCCGATCTGCATGAATGAAGACGCTACGATGAATGACTTGTGTGGTGAAAAATACGTCGGATTAGATCGTTACGAATGTCGCGATAAATTAGTCGCAGCAATTGAAAAAGAAGGTAATTTAATCAAGATTGAAAATATCGTTCATCCGGTTGGCCATTCGGAACGAAGCAAATGCGTCGTCGAACCATATTTGTCAAAACAGTGGTTTGTAAAAATGAAACCTTTGGCAATGCAGGCTCTTGAAGCTCAAAAGAGTGAAAATCGCGTCGATTTTATTCCGGAACGGTTTGAAAAAATCTTCACCAATTGGATGAATGATTGCGAGGATTGGTGTATTTCTCGACAACTTTGGTGGGGGCATCGAATCCCGGCGTATTATCATAAAATTACTGGGGAAATGATCGTCTGCGAAGAACCACCGAAAGATCTTGAAAATTACATTCAAGATGAAGATGTCCTCGATACGTGGTTTTCAAGTGCGTTATGGCCGTTTTCAACCCTTGGATGGCCCGAGAAAACCGAAGATTTAAAACGCTACTATCCGCTTGACGTTTTAGTGACCGCATACGACATTATCTTTTTCTGGGTGTCGCGAATGATTTTCCAAGGCTTGGAATTCACCGATACGCATCCCTTTAAAAAAGTTTTGATTCACGGCCTTATTCGGGATGAGCAAGGCCGAAAGATGTCTAAATCCTTAGGCAACGGAATCGATCCTATCGATGTCATTGAAAAATATGGAGTCGATGCTTTAAGGTATTTCTTAACTACTTCAACGTCACCGGGCCTTGATACTCGTTATAGTGACATCAAATTACAGTCCGCGAGCAATTATCTCAATAAAATATGGAATGCGGCTCGCTTTATTTTGCTTAATCTCGAAAAGAAAGAAAATCTCGATATCGATGAATCAAAACTCGATGTCCTCGATCGTTTTATTTTGTCGAGACTCAATAAATGCGTTGAAAACGTCACTTTGAATATGGACAAGTACGATTTTGCCAATGCCTCGACTCACTTGTACAATTTTGTTTACGATGACTTCACTTCGTGGTATTTGGAATTAGCCAAAGTCAAATTAAATGGCATAGACAATGAATCTGTACGTAATACTAAAGCGGTTTTATTAAAAGTACTTAAAGATATCGTAATTTTAATTTACCCGTATGTTCCTTTCATCGCGGAAGAAATCTATCAACAATTACCGCATCATCTTGAATCGATAATGCTTGAAACTTATCCAGAAGTTGCCAAAGAGCGGTATGATGAAAAATCCGAGATGATCGTTCTCGATTTAATAAAAATGATTAAAGATGTCCGCAGCTACAAAGTTGATTGTAAATTAGCGCCTAATGCCCCGATCGAACTAGAAATAATTACGAGTCAACGACCGATGGTTGAAATTTTATTACCGTTTTTGAAAAGGATGACTTTTGCCTCAAAGATCGACTTTGTAAATGAATTTAAAGACGGAAATCCCCGTGTTTATCAATTGGCGACGATGGTCATCAAAGATAATGTCGACAAAGAAAAATTACTTGCGACTTTAAATGCTGAAATCGAACGTTTGGAAAAAGAAGTTGCAAGAGGGGAAAAGATGCTCTCTAACGAAAACTTTATTGCCAAAGCTCCAAAAGAAAAGGTCGCTTTAGAACAAAAGAAATTAGCTGATTACAAAAAACAACTTCAAGAATATCGCGATAAAAAGGACAATTTATAAAAAAACGGCTCGTCCGTTTTTTAATTTGTAAAATATTCTCTTATTGATAGATAGGAGGATATATGATGAGAAAATTAAATAACGATGAAATGGCTCTTATTAAAGGTGGCGAAGCGATCACGTTAACGATGGTTTTGGCCGTGATGTCGGCGGCCCTTTTAGCGGTGATTTGTTATCGCCTTTTTATGTCTAGTACCGGTTCGACAACTTTGCCCGGTGGCTATCGCTTCGAGTGGAAATAATGGCTAAAATCAAAGAGATACCACCATTATTACGACCGCGCGAAAAAGCAAAACTCTACGGCTTTAAAAGTTTAAGCGACGAAGAATTATTAGCCATCGTGCTATCGAGCGGTACTAAAAATAAATCGGTTTTAGATCTTTCGCGAGAATTGATTTACGAATTTAACGGACTATTGAATGTCTTTGAAGCCCCATTCGATGAAATAATCAAGTATCATGGCATAAATGAAGTCAAAGCTTTGACGATTAAAGCCGTGGAAGAATTGCGACGCAGAATGATTGATCTTAGTCATCAAACGAGAATAATCTTTGACGATGCAAACAAAGTGATATCGTTTTTTGCGCCGCGCTTTTTAGGTGAGCGACAAGAAAATTTATATTTGGCGTCACTTACTCGAACCAATAAGCTTATCGCTTTTCATTTAGTTTACAAAGGTACTGAAACCAGCGTGTTTGGCGATTATCGCGATATTTTTCGCTTGGCTATTAAAGATGGAGCCAAAAAGGTATATTTATTACACAATCATCCAAGCGATAATGTCGCCCCATCAAATGAAGATATCAAAACAACCAATCAATTGATGATCGTCGCTTTGACTTTGGGAATCGCTTTGATCGATCATCTGATCGTGGGACTTACTAAAGCCTATTCATTAAAAGAAAAAAAATTAATAAATATCGATTGCTCGACTGAATAGCCATCATTTCGACACCTTATAAATCTATAATCTCTATTTACGAGGTGATTAAATGACAATCAATTACACATGGCTTTGTGAAAAAGCGAATGATGTCTCGCAAGGTTTTGCAGAATTAGAGAAAGCCTTGAGCGAATGCAAAGAGTCGAACAATATTTTGAGTATCGATGTTATCGTCAATAAAGATATATTCGACGATGTTTTTTTACCATTGCTTGGGCGGCTAGATTATTATCAATCGGGTTTTATCAATTCATATAAAGTGATTAAAAACGAAGTTCAGATTCTTAAAGAAGATATTTTTCCCGATGAGATGACGATTAAAAAACCGACGATAATTTTCTTCCCGATTGAAGATACGATGGTCATTCATTTACAAAGCGAACTAGTGATTATGAGCGAAGTAAAAGGGACGATCATTTTTGAAAATGCGGAGGCTAAATTGATCGCCAAAAAATTGGACAATGCTAAATTAGTGCATCCCTCAGGTTCGTTTTTTCCGTGTACGATCGATGAATGTAACTTATCTTATAAGGAGGACTTATGCGCGATATTTTCGTAATTACCTCCGGAAAAGGTGGAGTCGGAAAGACGACTTTTACTTCTTTGCTCGGTAAGACACTAGCAAAACGAAAATATCGTGTGCTCATTATCGATGCCGATCTTGGTTTAAAAAACGTCGATTTGGTCTTAAAAATCTCTCAAAAAGCCAGATACGATGTCTCCGATGTTATTAAAGGGCGATGTACGATACAAGATGCCTTGGAATACGATGATTTTGAACCATCGCTTCATGTTTTGCCTTTATGTCTAAAAAGCGACGTGAGAAATTTCCCGGAAATTTTTCTTGATCAAGTGATTGAAGAATTGAAGAGTGACTATGACTACATCTTGATTGATTCTCCCGCGGGAATTGATGATGGTTTTTATATTGCTAAAAAAAATGCGACTCAAGCGTTAGTTATTGTAAATGATGAAGAGTGCAGTCTACATGACAGCAAATTAGTCATCAAACTTTTAAAGGCGCAAGGTAATCTTGAAATAACCGGCGTCTTGAATCGCACTCGCTTAAAGAGGGCGAACTTGTTACGGAGAATCGATGAAATTAAATATCGACTCGGATTAGAAAAAGTTTTTTCTTTTGAAGAGTGCGATGTCGGAAAATTGCTCTTTAAAGGGCGACGGAAAGATCAAGAGAAACTCTTCAATATAATTACGAATGTTATCGCAGTTTAAAACATATAATTTTTTAGAAAAGGACTAAGAATATGGAATCGATAGAAAAAATTAAAAGACGTATCGAACGACAATATCAAAAGAAAAAAACGACGATTTGGCGCACTCTTTCTTTGCTGATGATGATCTTTACGATGGCTATGGGCTTTTTAATCTACGCCAAAAAAGATGAAAATGGCTCTTTTCTCAAAGAACATTTTAACATTGAAACTTCATTTGTAGCCATGAATGAAAATATTTCATCATTTTTAAATTCGGTGTTTAATTTTAATATTTTCAACAATCAAAACGCTTTAGGTAATGAGCAAACGGTTAATGGTTCTGTCGCTTACATCAATGAGGGTGAAAATTATTTCAGTTATGAAACTAACGAAGTTAGGATGCTTAAACCAGGCACGATTCTTTTTACGAGTTCCGATAGTGAAGGACAAATTGTGATCGCTTCTTTAGATAACGGAGTGGTTGCCACATACTTCATGCTACAGACGATCGAAGTGAAAGTTTACGATCAGCTTAAAGAAGGAGACACCCTTGGAACTTATAATGGCAAATTTAAAGTTTTGTTTTCTAAAGAAAATCATCTTATAAAATATGAAGAAGCCGTCTTATAGTCTTTTTTTCGTCGACCCATTGACGATTGTTTACATCGTCATGGGTTTTGTTTTTAATCGGTTTTTATATTTATTTATTCATTATCTTATCGCTTTTATCCACGAAATGTCGCATGTTTGTAGCGCAAAAATATTTAAAGTCGCAGTTCCTGAAATCCATTTTTTGCCTTTTGGATTTTATGCAAAGATTCAAGGATTGGAACAAAAAAATCTCTTGACTCAAATCATCGTCATTATCTCTGGACCCTTAAGTTACTTTATTTCTTGGGGAATTTTAACATTAATGTATCGAATGGATCTTATTTCTATATACGGATTTGAACAGGGTATGATTTCCAATCAAGCGGTTTTGTTATTTAATTTGTTGCCTTTCTATCCTTTGGATGGTGGTCGTATCGTCGATGTGATCGGCGCCCGTTTCTTAGACGAATATAAGTTGCGTGTCGTGCGACTCATCTTCAACGTTTTGACATTTTTTTACATCGGTTACCTTTGCATCACTAATCGGCAAATTATCTTGATGATCTTTATCGCCTTTTCATTAATAGCCCAATGGATGCGATTGAAAAAAGACTTTTTCAAAGACATTTTAAGACGTCTCGGAAATAAAAAACCGCTTCACGAACGGGTGAATACAAAAAAGGAAATTTATCGTTATTCTAACAATTACTATTTGGAGAATCATACAATCTACAACGAAGACCAATTGATTGAAAAAATAGTCAAAGATCAAAAATATCGACCATTTGATAAATAGGTTTAATAACTTAAAGATATTAAATGTTATTCATCAAATATTTAACTTTGTGAGTGTAATAAAACGAGGAACTTTTTCAATTCACGAAGGTAATTTTTTATATAATTTGACTTTCAAATGCTTGAAAGTGAGCAAAGTGAATGATATTATTTGAATGTTGTCGCCTCAGTGGAGGGCTTCAACCGCTTCAAAAAGGTAAATAACTGAGCGAATGCTCGACCTTAAGAGCGAGTCTAAATCTACACAATAGGAGGTGCCTAAAGAATGTACGCAATTATTGAAACTGGCGGAAAGCAAATCAAAGTCGAAGTCGGAAGCAAGATCTACGTCGAAAAAATCGACGCGGAAGTTGGTTCAAGTGTTACCTTTGATAAAGTGCTTCTTGTCGGCGGTGAGGGCGAAACGAAAGTTGGTTCACCATTACTAGAAGGTGCAACTGTCGTTGGAAAAGTTGAAAAACAAGGAAAAGCTCGTAAAATCTTGGTCTTCAAGTACAAGAGTAAAGCGAACTACCGCAGACGTCAGGGTCATCGTCAACCCTATACTTGCTTAACCATCGAAGCTATCAATGCCTAAGATGATTCGCGCTAAAGTGTTTAGATCTTCTGATCGACTTTGTGGACTAGAAGTCAAAGGTCACGCAAATTACGATCAGTATGGTCAAGATGTCGTCTGTGCGAGTGTCTCTTCAATTATCACCGGAGGATTTAATGCTTTCGAGGATAAAGAAATCGAAGAGATTTCATTAAAAGAGGGATTAGCTAAAATCAATATTGTCGAATCCGATAGTGCTGTTTTAAAACTTCAGGTGATCATCACTCAACTAGAAACATTAAAGCAAGCTTACCCTCAAAATATAACAATTGAAAATGAAAGAAGGTGCAAGAAATGAGATTCCAATTAAATATTCAATTATTCGCCTCTAAAAAAGGTGTTGGTTCAACCAAAAATGGTCGTGATTCCGAATCGAAAAGATTAGGTGCCAAAAAGGCCGATGGTCAATTTGCTACCGCGGGATCAATCATCTATCGTCAACGTGGCACCAAGATCTATCCAGGTCTTAATACGATGCGCGGTGGCGACGATACGATTTTTGCAACTTGCGATGGTGTCGTAAGATATAAGCGCTGGGGCAAAAACAGAACTCGGGCAATCGTTGAACCGGTTCAAGACAAATAAAAAAACAAAGCCTCCGTTAAGGATGGCTTTTTTATTAAAAAAATACATATCATAACGGAAGGAGGTAACTTGATGTTTATCGATAAAGCAAAACTCACTGTCAAAGCCGGAAAAGGGGGAGACGGATGTATCGCCTTTCATCACGAAAAATTCATCGAACGCGGCGGTCCAAGCGGCGGTAATGGCGGACGAGGCGGTAGCATTTATTTACGGGCTACATCGGATGAATCGACGTTGATCAATTATCGTCACGCTAAAACCATCAAGGCCGAAGAAGGTGGCAAAGGTTTAGCCAAAAAAATGTATGGTCGTGCGGCAAATGATATCTATCTTGACGTTCCATGCGGTACCATCGTTTTTGAAGAACCATCACATTTATTTCTTTGCGATCTATCAGCTGAAGGGCAGACGTTTTTAGTCGCTAAAGGTGGTCGCGGTGGGCGCGGCAATGCTTGTTTTGCGTCTCCTAAAAATCGAGCACCGCGTGTCGCGGAAAATGGTTTGCCGGGTGAAGAAAAGACATTGACATTGGAATTAAAACTTTTAGCCGATGTCGGGTTAGTAGGGTTACCAAGTGTCGGTAAATCGACGATTTTAAGCGTCGTCAGCAATGCTAAACCTGAAATTGCCGCTTATCCTTTTACGACGATTACTCCAAATCTCGGCGTCACACATTTACCCGATGGTTCATCGTTTGTAATCGCCGACCTTCCGGGACTTATCGAAGGAGCGCATAAAGGAAAAGGACTGGGTTTGAATTTTTTACGCCATATTGAAAGATGTCGGGTGATCATCCATGTCTTAGATATGGAGCATGAAGATCCTTTGTTGGATTTTAAAATGATCAATCAGGAACTTGAAAGTTATGGATTTAATCTTATCAAAAGACCGATGATTGTCGCCTGTAACAAAGTCGAAGATCCACAAAGTGAAGAAAAGTATAATTTGGTCAAAGAAAAACTTGAAGGTCAATATCAAGTATATAAGTTGTCGGCCATTCGTCATCAAGGCATCGAAGAGATGTTATATGCTGCAAAGCAATTACTTGATGTCACGCCGCTTTTCCCGCTTTATGAGACGAAAGATCAAGAAGTGAAAGTCTACTCTGCCAAAGAAGAGATGAAAAAAGAGTACAAGATTACCAAAACCAAAAGCGACACTTTTGTAATCAGTGGCGAAAGAATCGAACGCACGTATTCACTTATCAATCTTTCGACTGATGAAGGAATCATGAAACTCATTTCAATCTTAAGAAATATCGGTGTTGATGAAGAATTAAAAGCGATGGGCGCTAAAGATGGCGATACTGTGATTCTTTGTGATTTTGAGTTTGAGTATTATGAATAGCAAAATTATTAAATAAGTCAAGTGACAAAGTTAACGCAACTTTAGAATTAGCTATGAAAGAGGTCAACAGATTTTATATAGGTTGACCTTTTTTAGCCAAAATAAAAAATTAATTAATGTTAAAAAAGCAAATAAATTTTAAACGCTTTTTTAACACTTCGAGGAATAAAATTAACATTAAGCTTATTTTCATATTAAGTAAGTAAATGTTTAAGGAGGAAAACATGAAAAAAGCAAATGGTATAAAGATTCTATCGGCATTACTAGTGGCGATGACTACCTTATGTGGCTGTGCCGGTGGGACAAATGATTCATCATCTTCATCGTCAGCGACGATGTCATCA
>CANQCZ010000012.1 GCA_947591215.1 uncultured Bacilli bacterium
TACATTTATATCTTATTAAATTAAAAACTTGGATGCTAGTCCAAGTTCTTATCGATTGTTAAATCGATTTTGTTCATTTATAAAAAATCTTTTTTGGGGAAATACTAAATTACGAAGATATCTTCTTCAAGAAAGGAAAACATATGAAAAATTCAAAAGTTATTTGCAGACCTTGCAAAGAGCAAAACAACTGGGAAATTCAAGGGCCAGACGGTAAGGTATTAGACAAACATTTTGCCACACGCTTCGAGTGCGTTAAAGAAGGCGAAAGACTTGCTATGGAATGCGGTTGTGAACTTTGTGTTCTCGATCACTACGAATAATAATTTGTAAACGGCCATTTGAAAGGCCGTTTTAAAATAGAAAGGATATAGAATGCCATATATTGCTAAGGTTCATGCAAGGGAAGTATTAGATTCTAGAGGCAATCCTACTGTTGAAGTCGAAGTTTTAACAACTAGTGGTATTAAGACCAGTGCTATTGTGCCTTCTGGTGCATCGACTGGACAACGGGAAGCCTTAGAATTACGTGATAATGATAAGAATCGTTATAATGGTAAGGGAGTATTAAAAGCGGTAGCTAACGTCAACAATATCATCGCACCGAAACTATTAGGTTATCGTGTTGACGATCAAGCGAAAATCGATCGATTGATGATAAAATTAGATGGCAGCAAAGAAAAGAAAAACCTCGGTGCCAATGCGATTCTCGGCGTTTCGTTAGCGGTTTTAAAAGCCGGGGCTTGTTACCATCAATTGCCGCTTTATCAATATTTAGGCGGCATAGGAGCAAGAACTTTGCCTGTTCCGATGATGAATGTTATAAACGGTGGCGCACACGCTGATTCTTCAGTTGATTTTCAAGAATACATGATCGTCCCATATAAAGCTAATTCTTTTAAAGAAGGGTTAAAAATCGGAAGTGAAATTTTTCACGCTTTGAAAGAAATCTTGAAAGAACGAAAAGAAGTGACCGCGGTCGGTGATGAAGGCGGTTTTGCTCCAAATCTTAGAAGCAATGAAGAACCATTGGATCTTTTAATGGAAGCCACAAAAAAAGCCGGCTATAAACCATACGACGACATTGCATTTGCTTTAGATGTCGCCAGTAGTGAATTTT
Source organism: uncultured Bacilli bacterium (assembly GCA_947591215.1). Taxonomy (GTDB): domain Bacteria; phylum Bacillota_I; class Bacilli_A; order RFN20; family CAG-449; genus CANQAG01. The sequence goes on from CANQCZ010000012.1 coordinate 1,121, forward strand.
ATGATCCATCCATAAAAATGTACAATTTGAAAAAAAGTCATCAAGGGAAAAAGACATCGTTAGAAATGATCGCGTGGTATCAAGATTTATTGAATCGTTACCCGTTAGTTTCAATTGAAGATCCACTCGATCAAAACGATTGGGAAGGGTGGAAAAAGTTAACGGAGGTAATTGGGGGACGTGTTCAATTGGTCGGAGATGATCTGTTTGTTACTAATCCCATACTTTTAAAAAAAGGCATCGACAACCAAGTTGCCAATGCGATTCTTATAAAACTTAATCAAATCGGGACCGTAACCGAGACGTTAGAAGCGATAGAATTAGCAAAAAAGGCCGGATATAATGCGATTATATCTCATCGATCAGGAGAAAGTGAAGATACCACGATTAGCGATTTGGCGGTGGCGTTAAACATCGGACAAATAAAAACCGGCTCCTTATGTCGCAGTGAAAGAATCGCAAAATACAATCGACTTTTACGCATCGAAGAAGAGTTGGAAAACAGTAGCCTCTATGGTGAACAAACTTTTAATAAGTATTTATAAACTTTAATCACCAATAGTGAAGGTTAAGCAAAGCAAATAAGCGGTTTAGTGAATTGTTAGACCGCTTATTTTTTTATACTTTAATTTTTCGCTTGAAACAATTGGCAATGTTTTTGCAATTTTAAATACAGTAAAGCAATTTTTATTAATATTTTAAGTTTTTTTAACTTGTTCTAGTTTATTCTTTTTGCTTTTAATAAATATAATGTAATACTATTTTATATAAATCATAAATTTTTTAAAGAATGTTTAAAAAATTTTCAATTTACGATATATTTTATTTAGCTCTATATAAACAAACATTAAGTAGTAGGTATGATGTATGGATGAACGCGAATTGACATTACTTTATCTTTTAGATAATTTTTCAGCAAACTTTGCTTACTATAGAAAACAAAAAGGATTCTCACAAACGGAATTTGCTAAAACGCTCAATATTTCTAAACAAGCGGTATCTAAATGGGAAAAAGGGAGTTGTTTTCCGGATCTACCACGACTTTTATATTTATGCAATTATTTTGAAATTTCACTTGACGATTTCTTTGAAGAGAAGCCATCTCATTTGAAATATCAAAATCCTTATGCTTTTGAAAAAGAAAAAATTAAAGAGATGCTTATAGTGTTAAGGAAAAACACCGGATTAACACAAAATGATTTTTCACATTACGTCAATATGACACCACAGATCGTTTGCGTTTGGGAAAAAGGAGAAGCGATTCCTTCTATTGATGTTATTAAAGAATTATGCGATAAACTTGACATATCGTTAGATGATTTTTTTCATTATCGACTTTTAAAAAAAGAAAAACCTTATCATGATTATTTGAAATTAGGTCTTAAAATTTTTATCGGTATTTGGATATTATTATTTACTTCGTTAATAATCTTGTCATTTTTCATTTAGATTAGAAAATAATTATTGGTTTTATTGCTAGCTTTATTTAAATAAAACAGAAATTTGATATATTTAATTATTAGAGGGTGGAGGAAACTTTAATATGACAAAAAAGAAAGATAACAATGTTACAATTCGAAGCTCTGCTGCCGAATATCTTACTTATGTGGCCTCAATAGGCGAAGAAACTCAAAACATCGAAGTTAGATATGAAGATGAAAATATTTGGCTTACGCAAAAAATGATGGGATTACTTTTTAATGTTGAAGTACATACGATTAATTATCATATTAAAAAGATTTTTGCTGATAGGGAATTGAATGAAAATTCAGTTATTCGAAATTTTCGAATAACTGCCGATGATGGTAAAACCTATGATACAAATCATTATAATCTTCAAATGATTATCGCGGTTGGTTTTAAAGTTAATTCTGAAAGAGCGGTTCAATTTCGTAAATGGGTTAATCAAATAGCATCCGAATATACAATGAAGGGTTGGGTTATGGATGATGAAAGATTAATCAGAGGAACTTATTTAACTGATAAGTATTTTGAAGAACAATTGGAAAGAGTTCGCGAAATACGTGCTTCTGAAAGAAAGTTTTACCAAAAAATAACCGATTTATATGCTACATCGATTGATTACGATAAGGAATCTCTAGCAACAAAAAGATTTTATGCCACAGTCCAAAACAAAATGCATTATGCTATTCATGGTCATACAGCTGCCGAATTAATTGTTGAAAGAGCTGATTCAAGCAAAGAACATATGGGACTTACCACTTGGAAAGATAGTCCGGATGGTAAAATTCAAAAATCAGATGTTGTGATTGCTAAAAACTACTTAAACGAATTTGAACTTAGTCAACTTAATAGAATGGTAAATGCGTATTTGGATTTTGCCGAAAATATGGCCCAAAGAAAAATTCCGCTTACAATGGAAGATTGGGAAAATCGGCTTAATTCATTTATTGAAATGTTCGAATATGGGCTATTAAAAGATGCAAGAAAAGTTTCGAATGAAATCGCAAGACTTCACGCTGAAACAGAGTTTGAAAAATACAGAGTAATCCAAGATAAATTGTTTATGTCTGATTTTGATAAGTATTTGCTCGAATTAGAAGAACATATAAAAAATGCAAAAAAAGATTAATTTGATCAAAACCTCAAAGAATTTCTAGTATTGAAATTCATTCATAACCATTAATATTTTAATTGTTTTGCGCCATAATAGTTAAGTTAAAAATGTTATTTGGCTTTTTATTAGTCTAAATTTTGCGATAACGATTTATTTATTAATTGAAAGTTGCTACTATACTATGATACGACAATCAATTAAAAAAGTCTTAGGTTTCCATAATATAAATAACCTATGATTTGTTACTTGAAGGAAACGTTTTTTGATTCTACAAAAAGTCGAATAAATATTGAAAACGAAATACATATAACGCGTATAACGCGGATCATTTTTTGATGATCGACAATATCTTTCAAAGAATATTAAAACATCGATTTGCGTTTGAAGTATAAAGGTCTAGAGTATAACTTAGAAATTTTTTAAAACCAAAGCATTTTATTATTAATAAATATTGCTTACAAACAGATAATTAGTTGACAGTAAAATAATTTTGTGGTATTTTTCTTTCAGCAAGTTTAAAATAAGAAGGTGATATAGATGAGAGAAAAAGTTATTTTGATATGCACTCAATGTCTTTCTAGAAACTATACAACCACTAAAAAAAAGACTGATGTCAGTAAACGGATGGAACTTGTTAAATATTGCCCTAAGTGCAATGCCCATACGTTACACAAAGAATCACGATAGGGAGGATTCGTTATGTATAAGATTAAACGTTATTTCCAAGGTGTCTTGAAACAAGCAAAAATGGTCAGATGGCCTTCTCGTAAAGATTTACTTGTTTCAGTGAGCGTAGTATTAGTCATCGTCGCTTTTTCAGCTTTAATGTTGGCATTAGATGATTTTATCGTTTCACAATTACTTCAAGAGTTGGATCGCAATTTTGCCTCCAGTGATTCCACCACCAGCGAAGCCGTTGCGATGTTATTTAATATCTTGCGGTAGAAAGGATTAAATATGGATACTAATATTGAAAAACAATGGTATGTTGTAAATACCTATGCTTCTCATGAAAATAAAGTTAAAGAAAATCTTGAACGTCGTGTGGAATCGATGTCATTGCAAGATTATATTTTTAGAATTATTGTTGCGGAGCATGAAGTTCCGGTAATGAAAGACGGGGTTGCAACCGGAAAGACGAAAATGAAAAATCTTTATCCCGGTTATGTCTTTATCGAAATGATTATGACAGATGAAGCGTGGTACATGGTTCGTAATACACCAGGGGTCACAGGATTCGTCGGATCATCCGGTGGCGGAGCTAAACCTTTCCCGGTAACTAGAGAACAAATCGAACCGGTTCTAAAAAGAATGGGTATGGTTGATTTTGAAATGTATTCAAATTATGAAGTCGGAGATTTAGTGAGAGTTATCGCGGGTACGTTTGAAAGCACCGAAGGAACCATTGAATCAATTAATACCGAATTGGGTGAAGTGACTATTTCAGCGTTATTCTTCGGAAGACCGACTTCTATTACCGTAAAGTTCTCTGAAGTTGAAAAAATTTAAATAAAAAAATACTTCCAAAATAAAATCGGAAGTATTTTTTTTTATACAATAAAATCGAAAATCAATTATTGCTTACATTATTATTTTTATCAATACTCCGTTAGAATAAAGGCAAGATATAATGAAAGTGTAAGGATCCGATCAGTAAGTTCTTAACTGATCATTTTAAACTTTTGTAAAGGACTTTTATGGCTGCGCATAAACTTTTTCAAGGGACTTTTCTAACAATACGTAAATTTTTTCAAGGGACTTTTGTGATAATATGTAAACTTTTTCAAACGAGATTTGCTGTAAAAGTAGTTTTTTAATAAGTAAATGTATTAGCAATTTATTAATTTAGTTATATAACTTTCAGTCGATTTTATTATCTTAATTATCGACGGATGATTTTAATTTTATTATTACGATATGATAACCAAGTAAAACACAATATCCGATGACATAAAAAAGAAACAATAAAATAATCACGTTTGATATAGGACCATATAAAGTGTCGTAAGAAGCGATATATCTTAAATAGAAGTCATATAGAAGCACACCGCTTGAAAGACCGAAAGAAGCGATTGATGAACCGATAAAAGCGTCTTTCCACTTTATAGCGAACGTTGACGATAGACGATATAAAAAAGCTAAAGAGAAGGAAAGAATAGCCGTTAAGAAAAGAAAGCGGAAGATTGCAAAAGTAAAAAAGAGATTTAAAACCATCGAGTAATAAGTGATGATAATAAAAAACAGAAAAAGACCGGTGGTGACAATTAAAAATAAAATTGTAATGATAATGGATTGGGCTTTGGCTCTAAAGAATGGTAATTTCGGCAGATGATTTTTAAATCGAGTGTAAGCAAAGAAATTATTAATACCATGTGAAGCGACGTAAAAGGCCACTAGAGCACTGAAACCTAAAGAAATAAAAGAACTCATTTTGTTGCGGTAAAGGAAGTCGATAAGATCGTTTATTTGTTGTGGATTAAGATAATATGATAAAAACGTTTCTACCATTTGTGAAGAAGCAAAGGTTGAAAGTAAAGCAGCACTAATCAATAAGGTGGGCATTAAAGAAAAAAGAAGATAATAGGCTAAAGAAGCGGGAGCAAAAAACAAATCGCCTTCTAATGTGAATAATTGATGTAATTTTATATATAGCGGATGATTAAAAATTTTATCTTTGATTTTCTTCATGTATTTATTATTGACGTATTAGGAAAGATTAAAAAATTTTTATAGTATAAAATTCGATTATTTTGCCGATATTCTAGGTAAAAAACAAAAAATCTAATTTTCTTGTTTGTATGAAAAATCATTTTGCTATATCTTTTTAATAATATTAATGTTAAAATTAGGTTGAAGTAAGATAAAGAACGTTTTTGCTTTGGGTTTAAAAATGTTCCGCTTAGTTCGTAAAAAGGTGATTTAGACCAATTATAAGGAGGTTCAAATGGTATTAAAATCTACTACAAAGACTAAGTTATTACTCTCAACTTTAATGGCACTTACCATTGGAGTAGGTGTTGTTAACCAACATGAAAGTGTTGTTAGGGCAGAAGAAAAAAGCCTGTCGTTAGATTTTAATCTAACGGATGGTAGTGGGGATAGTAAATTTTTTAACACGCTTGGAGAAAAAAAAGACGGCAGTTATCATAAATTACGTGTATGTTTCGATATATTTGGGAATCCATTTTCTGAAAATGCAACTGATGAAGACAAACCTCAAGGTAAAGAAAAGTTTGGGGAAGTTTCATTTGTGAATGCTGGTCTAATGACAAATGGTAGTAATGGTAATTCTGATGTTTTAAACTATCCGATTATAAGGGGAAATGAGAAGTATGATTATGGAGAGTTTACTTTTACTTTTTTTGACGATGACAAAGATAATTTTTCGGATAATTATTTAATAACAAACTTTAATATGACAATTTCAAAATGGGCAAGTGCTAGTAAGGCAGAAGCAATGACAATTGGTGTATATACTTTAAATGATGGCCAAACTAGTTATAACACTAATACAACGTCAACTTTTAGCGTAAAAAACGAAAAACCATTTACAGATCAAGTATATTTTAATCTTAATGATCAAGCACCTCTTTCTAATATCAGAGGCTTAAAATTTAAGACCACTACTACTAATGATGCTCGAGCGGGTATTGTTTCATTAAAAATTTCTTATATCGAAAAAGTAACAAAAAAAACCGTAACTTTTAATCCAAACGCGGGTGAAGATGAAGTCTCTTATAGTCAGCCTGAGCTTCCAATAGTATTTGATGTTAACGTAAATGAAACAATTCCTGAAGGATATCAACAATTAGAAGTACATCGACAAGGTTATAAATTCCTTGGCTGGTTTAAAGAAGCTTCAGCAGAAAATAAATTTGATTTTTCTCTTCCGATAACAGAAGATACTACAATTTATGCCGGTTGGGAAAAAGTAACAACCCAACATAAAGTAACATTTGATGAAAATGGGGGAACTCCTCTTTCAGAAAAAGAAATTCAAGTATTAGAAAATAGTTGGATAGAAGAAGAACCAACAACTACTAAAGAAGGATATAAACTTCTTGGCTGGTATGTAACTGAAGATGGTGAAACCAGAAAATGGGATTTTGAAAATAAAGAAGTTGTTACTAAAGATATTACTCTTAAAGCTAAATGGATTTTAAATGAAGCAGATGAGTTTACTCAATCCGCTGCAGATTCTAGACTTAGTGTTTCGTATACTAAGGAAGAGTCCTCTGGTGTTGATGAGTTTGTAAAAGTAACAGAAGGTTTAGAAGATTGGACAGGCGAATATTTGATTGCATATAATTTGAGTGAAACACAAGCATATGTATATAGTTGTTTAGATGATCAAAGCAATCATGTGTCTGCAATAGTCAACAGTGGTAAAATTTCCTTTAGTGATACAATTGCTGCATATATGGTAAATATTGAAAAATATTCAACAGGATATTCTATAGCAATCAATTATTCAACAGAAAATCAGGTTAAATATATGGGATATGATACCGATCAAAGCAATGGTATTAATTTTTCTGAAACTCAGCAAATAAATACAATTTCTTGGGATGGGAGTAAGAAAGTTGTTAAAATAACTTCTGAAAGCGGCAATATTTTTACATATAATAGCAGTACTAGTAATGGTGACAGGTTTAGATATTATAAGTCTAGTACTGTTGATAAACAATCTTCAACATATAAATATGTAACCTTATACAAATATAATCCAGGCACCCAAACAAATTATGATGTCACATCCACAACTACAGGATATGGATTAACATTTAATGCTAATGCTTATTCATCAACAGCAAAATATGGAATGTTCTTAGCTAAAGTGGATGAGGCTAATAAGGATTTAAAATTTGATGTAGAAACTATGGATGTCAATAAAGATAGTGATATTACATTAGAAGAAGTTAAAGGAGTTTTAACTGGAAAAGGATTTGATAATCAACAACAATATACTGATTTAAAATTAAATAAAACCGATGAAAAAGGAGAAATACTTGAATCGGGTAATTACTATACTATGGGTGTTAAGTTTACCTTCAATGATATAGAAAAGTTACCGATTGATGATTGGATTCTCGCGGTCGGATATATGGAAGTTGACGGACAAATTTATTTCTCCTTACCAACTATACATTCTTTGAGAGATTTAGTTAAAATTTATCAAAGCAATGAAGACATTTTACAACAACCAGATGCCCAAGGTATCTTAAGTGTACTAGGAGCCTTATAGGATAGGAGGAAAAATAATGAAAAGATATATAAAGCCAAATATTTCAGTAGAAAATATCAATCTAACGAATATTATTTTGGACTCCGGAACTATCGGAGCTAATTTGGAAGCTTTTGAACAAAAAGATTATCCATTCCAAGTTTTTGAAAATTAAAAAATGAAAAAATTAAGTTTTCTGTTATTGTTGCTACTAGTTAGTTGTACTTCAACGGAGAATACAAGTCTAACTACTAATCAAAACAGTTCTTCAAATAGTACAATTAATGTAAGCAGTAGTGATAATAGTGAAAGTGCTGATCTAAGTGATGAACAAACATCATCAGTTACTGTAACAAGCGAAGAGGAAGAAACGAGTAAAACAGAAAACACGTTGGAATTTCCTCCAATACACTAAAAAAAGGGGACTATCGGAATAAAAAGCCTATAGTCCTTTTAAATTTATTTTAATGATATTTTCGTTATTTTGAACAAGTTAATTTAATTAATATTTAATTAAATTAAAGTGTTTTTTTATGTTGCTTTTAATAGCTAAAAATAGCTTTATCGGTAGGATGCATAAATTTTTTTAATTTATTTTTAATGATATTAATGTTAAGATTTTCTTGAAGTAAGACAAAGAGCATTTTTGCTTTTCAGTTTAAAAATGTTCCGCTTAGTTCGTAAAAAGGTGATTTAGACCAATTATAAGGAGGTTCAAATGGTATTAAAATCTACTACAAAGACTAAGTTATTACTCTCAACTTTAATGGCACTTACCATTGGAGTAGGTGTTGTTAACCAACATGAAAGTGTTGTTAGGGCAGAAGAAAAAAACACAAACATAATAGAAGATATTACTCAAGTGGACGCAGAGAAAGTAACTTCTTTAGACCAGATAACAGATAGCGGATTATACTATATTACGAAAACAGATACAAAGGATGTCGATAATAGTAAAAATGTATTGAGTAGTTTTAATACTAGTAGTAGTAATTATTTTTATGAGATGAAGAATAATGGTACAAACGCACTTGTATTACATTTTAACTTTGTTGAGCAAAAAAGTAATATTAACTACTATACAATTAGCCAAGAAGACAATAACAATAAATATTATATAGGTATAACTAAAGATGCTAATTGTATTGATCGTGATAAGTCAGCATCTGGAGATAACTATAAATGGAAAATTGAAATTATAAACAAAGATACTGGCGAAATACAAATTACGAATGCTAGTACTACTTATGGTGGTAATAGAATGTTGCAAGCAAATTCGGATGGTAGCAGATTTGCTTGCTATAAGAATACACAACCAAACGTAAACATCTATAAAATTAATACAAATTTTACAGTAACGTTTGATGCAGCTGGTGGCGTTTTAAATTCTAAGAAAGAAGTTTTAGTCGAACCCAATAAAAACTTGAGTCGTCCTGTTGATCCTTCGTGGGAGGGACATATTTTTAAAGGTTGGTTCTATAATGAAGTTGAATGGAATTTTGATACTGATGTCGTAAAGAGTGATATGACATTAAAAGCTAAATGGGCGAATCTTTACACGATAACTTTTAACACAAATGCTAATGGCGATGAGACTTTAGTGTTTGAATCCGATAGTGAAGTTCAAGTTGAAGAAGGAAATATGGTTTCAATGCCGGTTAATTCTCCTAATCGAGCTGAATATATATTTCAAGGCTGGTATGAATCTTTAGAAGCCGCAAACGCTTTTGACTCAAATGATACATTTGATTTTGATAGAACTCCAATAAGAGAAAATAAAACATTATATGCAGGATGGAAAAAAGCTCAAAATACTTACACTGTACACTTTGATTCAAATGGAGGCAATCCGGTTGGAGATAAAAAAGTTTTAGAAGGTGGTTGGCTTATTCCTGAAGAAGTTATTACTAGTAGAGAAAACTATGAATTTGTCGGCTGGTTTACTGAAGATGATGTTAAATGGAATGTTGAAGGTTATCAAGGTGTAGAGAGTGACATGACTCTTAAGGCTAAATGGAATCACTTTGATGCTGAATTTTTTTCATACACTGATGCAACAACAAAAATGAGTGTTGGATATGAAAAAAGAAAAGAATCAAAAGAGATTTTGTTAGCTCAATATTCTTTTGATTCAAAAATTACACATAATGATAGTATAGATGCTAGTGGAGTACTTGAATTATTCAAAAACAATATCGTAAGCGGAGATAATATTGTAAATGAAAAGAACGGTGTTATAACAGCAAAAAGCATTTATGGTAATACTACAACTCAAGGCCCAACTGATGCAGGCGGGCTAAGATTAGGTACAAGTAGTGTTAATGGTGAACTTAAGCTAAGCTTAACTAAACCAATTACAAAGGTAGTAGTATATGCAAGGACATGGAGCACTACATCTACTGAAACCCTTAATGTGAATTATTTAGGCGGTAAAATGGCAGGACAAAATTCTTCTGCAAAATTAGAGTTTAACCTTTCAGAAGTCAATGAAATAATTTTTACATCTAATAAAAGAGTTGTGATTCAAACTATTGAATTCTATTCAGATGGTGAAAGTGAAGTTTTTGATTTTACTTCTGCAACCATCGCGTTTGGAACAATTTTAGAAAAAGAAGTTTATCATGAAGATGCAACGTATGGTATGTTCTTAGTAAATGTTGACGAAAATACTAAAGATTTAGTACTTGATTTAGAAACTTTAGATACTAACCGCAATTATGAGTTAAATTGGGAAGAGGTTAATTCCGTTCTTTCTGAAAAAGGTGCAAAAACTAAGAAATATGAAAAATCACGCGTTACTTCAACAGATGAATACGGAAGTCCGGTAGAAGAAGGCGAATATTACACTTATGGTATTAAGTTTGGAGATATGCTTCCTTATATTGATAATGAACTAATTGCAGTTGGTTACATGGAATTTGAAGGGAAACTTTATTTTAACCAACAAACTCAATACTCATTGAGATCTTTAGCGCAAGCGTATAAAGATGGTGGCTATCTAAATGACAATGAAGATGCACAAATGATTTTAGATATGCTAATCAATTATGGCTTAGAAGCATAGGAGGAGGTAATGATAATATGAAAAAGTATATTAAACCAAATCTTTCAATTGAAAAAGTTAATTTATCTAATGTTATCTTGGAATCTAGAATCGGAGATAATTTGGAAGCCTTTGAATCACAAGATTATCCATTCCAAGTTTTTGAAAATTAAAAAATGAAAAAATTAAGTTTTCTGTTATTGTTGCTACTAGTTAGTTGTACTTCAACGGAGAATACAAGTCTAACTACTAATCAAAACAGTTCTTCAAATAGTACAATTAATGTAAGCAGTAGTGATAATAGTGAAAGTGCTGATCTAAGTGATGAACAAACATCATCAGTTACTGTAACAAGCGAAGAGGAAGAAACGAGTAAAACAGAAAACACGTTGGAATTTCCTCCAATACACTAAAATATTAGACCATAGAGTTAAAAACTATGGTCTTTTTTATGATTAATTATATAAAAAAGGGGATGTGAGGGATTCCTTTCGCTAAAGGCATTGAGGGTTCTGTCTACAATGTAACAAATTTGTTTTTTGACTTTAAATATGAATTTAATTTTGATTAATTACACAATTGTATAACATAATAAAAATAATCTTTTCTTTTAGATTATTACTTATGGTAATATTAAATAAAGGAATATTTTTATATGTCAAAATATACGAAAAAAGCAAAAAATGATGATTCGGTGAATGAAGTAAAAGATCAAGTTGATTTAAATAATCAAGATCTTGATCTTAGCGATTTAGAAGATATCAATTCGACTAGAGAAATCAAAAAAATCAATAAGAAATCAGATAAATACTCTGTTCCCATTGAAGTGATCCGATACGATGATGTTGAAATCACCAAAGGTTTAAATGTCGAACAGGTGGAAAGTCGTCATAAAGCCGGATTGACTAATCAGATTAAGAAAAAATATTCAAAGACATATTTAGAAATTTTCATTACCAATATTTTTACTTTTTTCAATATTTTATTAATTACTATCGGAGTGGCTTTGACGATTGTAGGACAATGGGCCAATTTGTTTTTCTTGGTAATTCTTTTGGCTAATACGGTGATTGGTATCGGTCAAGAAATCAGAGCCAAACATATTATCGATCGCTTAAGATTAGTGACTTCGCCGACTGCATTACTTGTCAGAAATTCTCAAGAAATTGAAGTGTCGGTTGATGAAGTCGTTTTAGATGACATAATCATTTTAAAAAGCGGAAAGCAAATATGTACGGATTCGATTGTACAAGAGGGATTAATCGAAGTTAATGAATCGCTTTTAACGGGTGAATCGGCAGCGATTAAGAAAAGAAAAGGCGATACCGTTTTAGCGGGTTCTTTTGTGGTATCGGGATCTTGTTATGCTCGCGTGAATCATGTCGGGGAAGACAATTATGTCAGTCGTATCCAACAAAAAGCCAAAGAAGTCAAAGGGCGAAATTCGGAACTTTTAAATTCATTAAATCGGGTGATTAAAGTGATTTCCTTTATCATTATCCCTTTTGCCATTATCACGATTTTCAATGTTTTGGCAACGACAAATCTTAAAGAACCTTGGGAAATTGCTAAAGAGGTAATAACCACTACCGCGGGATCTTCAGTGGCGATGATTCCTTCGGGATTGTTCTTATTGACTTCGACGACTTTGACAGTATCTTTTATCGTTTTAGCTAATCGTAAAGCTTCGGTGCAAGAATTGTATAGTATTGAAATGCTCGCAAGAACCGACACTTTATGTCTCGATAAAACGGGAACCATCACCGATGGAACGATGGAAGTGACAGAAGAAATCATCATCGACAATACAGTTGAGACCGGTGAGTTAAAGAATATTATGGGGGCGGTTTTAGGATCTTTTGAAGAAAAAAATCAAACTTCAATCGCTTTGGAGAAGTATTATCCAGTTAATAAAATCTTTAAAAAGCAGAGCGTGATTCCGTTTTCTTCGGAACGTAAACTTTCGGCGGTTACTTTTAAAAATCAGGGTACTTATCTTTTAGGGGCTCCCGAATTTATTTTAGATGCTAGTTATAATGAATTGTTACAATCGTTTTATCAATATACTTCTAAAGGCTATCGTGTTATTTTGCTAGCGCATTCTTTAGAAGTAATCGAAGATGATAAAATACCTCTTGTTACCAAACCTTTAGCGGCCTTTATTTTAAAGGATCATATTCGTGAAGAAGCGATACCGACGATCAAATGGTTTAATGACAATAATGTGACCATAAAAATTATCTCCGGGGATAATCCGGTGACGGTTGCCGAAATCGCTAAACAAGTCGGAGTTCAAAATGCCGAAAAATGTGTCTCTTTAGAGGGGTTATCATTGCAGGAAGTGGCAAGTATTGCTAATGAATATACGGTATTTGGGCGTGTTTCTCCAGAACAAAAAGCCACGCTTATTAAAGCGATGAAAAGCGATAAGCATACCGTTGCTATGACCGGAGACGGAGTTAACGATATATTGGCGATGAAACAGGCGGATTGTTCGATTGGAATGGCTTCCGGTTCAGAAGCGGTAAGAAACGTCGCCCATATCGTTTTAATGGATTCGAACTTTGCTTCGATGCCTAAAGTGGTCGAAGAGGGTAGAAAAGTAATAAACAACATTCAAAATTCGGCATGCTTATTTTTGATGAAGACGATTTTCGCGGTGATTATGACAATTGTACCGGTCATCGTTTCATTGTGCGGCACACCTTTAACGTATCCGTTTGAACCCCGCAATTTGTACATTATGGAAATGGCGGTTATCGGTATTCCTTCTTTCTTCTTAGCTTTACAACCCAATAAGAATTTAATTACAGGTAATTTCTTGAAAAACGTTTTGCTTAAAGCTATCCCAGGGGGTATCGCTTTATTGACTTCGGTTTTTATGATCATGATTTTGAAAAATTACGGTAACTTTGAAATTGCTCCTGAAAAGATGGTGACGATGGCGGGTTACGCCTTGTCATTTACCGGAATTGCGATTTTATTTAATGTGTGTACTCCGTTTAATATTTATCGGCTGATACTTTATATGGTGATGGTTCTTTTGGCACTTTTTATCGCTTTTGTCATTCCAAGTTCAATCACCGGTTTAGACTTTGCATTATTGAATACCACGAACTGGTTAACGGTGCTTACCACCATTTTTGTCTCAGTGGTTTTATACAATATTTTAGAACAAATGCGTTTAGCCCTAGTGAAAAAATAATATCGGCATAAAATACTTAAGAAGAGGAAAACAAATGAACAAACAGGTTATCCAACTTAACTTGCTATATTTTTTACGTTTTTTCGGCGATTCGATGTTTTTCCCGTTTTTGGTATTGTTTTTCAATGCCTCGTCCATTCAAGGTGTGCAACTTGGAATCTTGATGGGAGTTATTCCGTTATTCCAGGTTTTGGGCAATCTTTTTTGGGGCAGGATCTCAGGGGGCTTTAAAAAGACGTTGGTGATTTTAAGAGTGATGATTTTTTTGGAACTTCTTTCAATGATCGTCTTTGGCTTTGTGACTGATTTTTATTGGCTATTAGCGTTAACGATCATCATCGCTTTTATCAATAATCCGTTTTTTAACTTGCAAGACGGAATTGCCATTAAAATATCCGAGGAAGCTAAAAACAAGTATGCGAAAACCCGAATGTGCGGTTCTTTTGCTTATTTGATCGGGGTGATAAGCGGTGGGTATCTAGCCGATCGTTTTGGCTTTCGCTTTGTTTTTATTGTCGGAGCGGTCTCTTATATTTTATGTCTCATTTTATTGTGCTTTTTGGCGCGTCAGCCTCATGAAAATCACGATGAGAAAAAAGAGTCGATATCGTTTAGCGCTGTTTTTAAAACTAAAGGATTTTTTCTGTATGCAGTGTTCTTTTTGTTGATGTTAGGTTCTTATAATGTCGGAGAATCTTATATGTCGGCATATTTAAAATCGTTAGGTCTTCAGGTTGACCAATGGGGCATGGTCTATGGATTGATGATGATTTTTGAAATTGTGACGATGATTATCGTGGCTAAAAAATTTAAGGAATCATCTTTTCGAGGATTACTGATTTTAGGTGTTGGACTTTTATCGTTACGACTTGGATTATCGGCTTTGCCATTACCATTATATGTACTTGTATCGATTGCGCCATTAAGGGGCATCGGATGGGGTTTGTTTTTGGCGACGAATTTAAATATTATCAAAAAAATGCTCGGCACTTCTTTAGCGGTCAAGGCCGTATCGATTTTAGGGACGGCTCAAGGCTTGATGATTGGAATTATGAATTATCTAGCCCCTTTGATTTATGAAACTTTTTCTTACAATATTTTATATTTGATTTTATTTATCAGTGCATGTACGGGTATCGTGGTCTTGTTTTTTATCAAAATGGACTTTTTAAAATCATCTTCAAGTAACTAATGAAAATGCGATACAATAGAAAAGGGAGGACAAATTTATGATAAGAATAAACAAACAAGTTGAAGAAGCTTTAAAAAATAATTTGCCGGTTGTGGCTTTAGAATCGACGATTATCGCCCATGGTATGCCGTATCCTAAAAACGTCGAGACCGCTTTGGCGGTCGAACGTATCGTAAAGGAACATGGTGCAATTCCGGCGACCATTGGAATCATCGAAGGAGAACCGGTAATCGGAATGAGTGAACAAGAAATCGAGGAATTTGGAAAACGACAAGATATTATTAAAGTGTCGAGATGTGATTTACCTTATGTGCTCAGTCAAAAAAAATGGGGAGCGACGACAGTGGCAACGACGATGTTATTTGCGTCTATGGCTCATATTGATGTCTTTGTAACCGGGGGAGTTGGTGGGGTGCATCGTCACGCTGAAGAAACTTTTGATATTTCCGCCGATTTAGAAGAATTGGCGATGACGCCCGTCACCGTCGTGTGTGCGGGTATAAAAGCGATATTGGATTTACCTAAAACATTAGAATATCTTGAGACAAAAGGAGTTTTGGTTATCGGTTATCAATCAGATCATCTTGCGGATTTCTATACTCCCGATTCAGGCTTAAAATTAAATTGTCGAATGGATACCCCGCTTGAGATTGCTAAAGCGATGAAAGCAAAAAGAGAATATGGGTTAAAAGGCGGAATGTTGGTTTCTAATCCGATTCCGGATGATCTATCGATTTCCAAAGCCAAAATCGATGAAGCAATTGAAAAGGCCTTAAAGGAAGAACGTGTTTTAGGCATTAAAGGAAAAGAGTCAACTCCATTTTTGCTAAAGAAGATTGTAGAGTTGACTGATGGAAAATCATTGGAGGCCAACATTAAGTTGATTTTGAATAACGCCGCTTTAGGCAGTGAAATCGCTAAAGCGTATCGTCAATTATAAAAAGATATACAAGTATCTAAAACTTTTGCTAATCGATTGCTTCGATCATGTTGCAATTTAAAATGCGAAAGTTTTTTTCGGTTAGTAAAATCGCGTTTTTAAGATTAAAGGTAGTACCGACTTTTAAGGTTTGAATGAAGGAAATCATTTCACTTCCATCGATAAGATTACCATTGCAATCGATGCGATATTCGATATTGTTGAGTGTCGCGGTAAAATAAGCTTTAGAAAAACTACCATTATCGGAAAGACCTTCTAAAGAAGCGACTTTTAAATTGCGGCAATTGATCGTGGCTAAATAGTAAGAAGAAGGAACATTCGGAAGTTCATCGGTGATATCGATAATCGAAGGTTCTTCATAATATATTTCACTACCCTCATAATCTAAAGAAAAAACAGATTCATCGGAAGAGTAATCGTTACAATCGATGCGGTGTACCCCATTGGAGGCGACATCGTATCTACCTAAAATCATATATGGTTTGCCGACTTCAAAGTCGATATTTTCAATGTCGATATTGATGGCATAATAGCCGTATGTACCATCCATGAAAAAGGCGTTGGCGATACTTGGATAACGATAATTATATCCTTCAATCGACATTAAAGTGCCACAAAACCAAGCACCATAATCACCATCATTAAAATTCATAAAGGTTTCATATCTATCTTTACTGGATTCTTCATATTCTTCATCACTCGAAGACACTTCTTGAGTGGATTCATCTTGAGAAGAATTTTCTTCGTGGTTTGAGTTTTCGCTTGCTGTTTCGCTAGAAGCAAGTTCCATACTGCCAGTTGTGCTTTCAAGGCTGGCAGTATCTGGCAAATTCGAACTTTCGTTTGAAGTTGTTTCATTAGATAAAATCGAGGAATCTCCTTGAGTAATTGAACTCGGTTTTGAAAGACTTGACGTGTCAGTAGAACCGCAAGAAGATAAAATTAGTACCATTAAAGGCCAAATTGAATGAATTTTTCTTTGTTTCATTTTAATCACCCATTAAATTATACCTTAATTTTAAAGAAGAAACTATCATATATATAATAAAAACAATCGTTTTGCCTTGGCTTTGCCATTTAACGTAAATTTGATTTTTGTGAACTAATTAATTGACAAACCGAAAATCGGTGATTATTATATTAAAAATAAATAGGAGGTGTGTGCAAGCAAGACGTTATCCCTTAAATCTACCTTAAATATTCGGATTAGTTGTTAATCGAAGGCTTAAAGTTTACTACTACGTCGGATTTAGTGTTAAGCCAATGGTGTTTAAGCGATAAGTGCAGTAATAAAATATGGATTTTAATATAAGGATACTATTTCAGTATCTCGAGCAAGTGATCGATAAGGAACTTGCAAATTAAAAAGATTGATATGTTAATTTTGCTAAAGATGTACATTACATTTTAGCGTAAATAGAAAAGAAAGGAGATTAATATATGAAAAAGACTCTTGCGTTGCCTTTACTTGTTACTTCCGTTTTTGCAATCGGAGTATTGGCGGGTTGTTCTTCCGATGAAAATTCATCGAGTGAAAATTCAGCTTCTTTGAGTGATTCATCTGCTTCGGTCAGTTCTGAATCTGGTTCTTTGGATTCTGAAACTTCTGATGTGGAAACTAGCCAAGGAACTAGTTCTGATGATTCATCGGTCGGAAGACATGAAACTTCAGGAGAAGGTGTCCCAAGCGACGATTCGGGTGAAGACGGCGATTATTACGTTGACACTGTAACTGGAGATGAATACGAAAAACAAAATGGGAGATGGGTTAAAGTAAAAGAAGGTGAAAACCTTTATTATACTGTCCACTTTGATTTAAATGGTGGTCATATCCCAGGTACAAACGCTACCACGATTCCTGATCAACTCGTTTCTCCAGGACATTGGGTTAGTGCACCGGAAGTTAATCCGGTTAAAGATAATTACGAATTTAAAGGATGGCTAAGTGATATAAATAATTCAAATTCAATTTGGACCTTTACCTTCCCAGTTTATGGTAATTTAGTTTTAACCGCATCTTATCGTGTTTCAAGCGATGTTACCAATAAGTTCTCGATTAACATCGATCCGAAAAACGGCGATGATCCTTACACTGTCGAAACCTTTGCGGGTGATAATCCGGCATTTGCAATTCCATCTAAAGAAAACTTTGCTTTCGTCGGTTGGTATTGGAAAGAAAACGGACAAAAATATCCGGGATATATTGAAGACTATGTCGAAGGCGGATGGACTTTAGAGGCCCATTACGAAGTTCAAAAATTTAACTTCCAATATCAAGTTGAAACCAATGGTGAAGTAACTATCACAGGACTTCTTGACATTGAAAGTGTCTCGGTATCCGTTCCTGCAACCATCAACGGACGAAATGTTACCAAGATTGGACAAACTGCATTCCAGTCACGCATTTATTTGGAAAGTGTCACTCTTCCAAGCAGTATTAAAGAAATTGATTCGCGCGCTTTCAATGGTGCCGGACGATTATTAGAAATCAAAGTCGACCCCACCAATGCTTATTATGAAGATGTCGATGGAATTCTCTTTAATAAAGGCAGAACGGAATTATTGCGTTATCCATGTAAAAAGGGTAGCAGTTACACCGTTCCGAATTCCGTACAAAAAATCGGCGATTACGCTTTCTATGGATATGCCGACAATTGTATTTCTTCAATCTTCTTAAATGAAGGATTACAAGAAATCGGAGCGTATGCTTTCTATCGAAACGAATTAATGACTAATATCGTCTTCCCAAGTTCGCTTAGAAGAATCGGCGATAGTGCCTTTAGTTTCGTTACGGCTCAAGGTGTTATTACTCAAGTCAGCTTCAATGATGGCCTTGAATATATTGGTGATAGTGCCTTCGTTGGACAATACTTCAAAGATACCTTTACCTTACCATCAACTGTTAAACATATCGGTAGTTACGCTTTTGCAAATTGTACTGCGATAAAGAAGTTTGTCTTCCCGCGCGACCTTGAAGAATTAGGTGAAAATGTCTTTAGCGCCTCTTGGGGACTTCTTGAAATCGACGTTGAAAGTGGTAATACTCATTTCAAAGTTCAAGACAATATGTTATTCGATTACGATATGTCGAAAGTTCTCTTATGTCCTTCCGGACAACGTGATCCGGTTGAAATTCCTGATAGTGTTACTGAAATCGGAGACTTCGCTTTCTTCTATTGCGATGATCTTGTCGATTACACTTTACCGACAAATCTTCAAAGAATCGGTAAACGTGCCTTCGCATTCTCGGGAATAAAGGAGATTGATATTCCAAATTCGGTTACAGAACTCGGTGAAGAAGCTTTCGCTTCCTGCTACGATTTAGAAAGGGTCACTTTCGGTTCTGGTTTAAGTACTATTCCGGTCTATGCTTTTGATCAATGCTATCATTTAACTACTGTCGATATTCCGGGTAATATCCAAACTATTGAAAACAGCGCTTTCTGGGGTTGCTCTGGTTTAACTTCAGTTACCTTCAAAGAAGGATTAAAAGAAATTCAAGACAGTGCCTTTTATTTCTCAAATAGCGCCGGTGGTGGCGATGACGATTATGGATATAGTTATGATTCTGGTAATACTCCAGGACTTAAAACTGTCACATTCCCGAACTCGCTTGAAACTCTCGGAAGAAATGTCTTTGCTAATCAATCTGCGTTAACTTCGGTTACCTTTGGTACCGGCTTAAAGAACGTAAGCACTGAAGCTTTCTCTTCTACCGGATTAGTGGTGATCAACGTTCCGGATGAAAACGAATATTTCTCATATTCCAACAATATTTTATACAATAAAAATAAAACTGAAATTTATTTAGGCTTAGATACTTTAACCGGTACCTTGACTATGCCTAATACAGTTACTAAGATCGGTGATTATGCCTTCTATCACTTAAATAACATCACCGGTATTGTCTTATCGAATCAACTTGAAGAAATCGGATCAGGAGCCTTCGCTTACACTAAAGCTCAAGAAATTTCCTTCCCGGCTTCATTAAGACTTATTAAAGATGGTGCTTTCTACATGGGTTCATTGAAGAGCGTTACTTTCGAAGAGGGCGTTCAAGAAATTCAAGACAGTGCCTTCGTAATGAACGATATGACCACTCTTGCTTTACCGAATAGTTTACAAACTATCGGTCCTGATGCTTTCAATTGGTGCTCAAGCTTATTAACCGTTACTTTCGGTACTGGCTTAAAGACAATTGAAGAACGCGCTTTCTCTGAATGTAGACAATTGCTCGGTTCTAGTGTCAGCGATGAAGGACAAGCTGAAGCTTTAGTCTTACCAAGTGGATTAGAAACCCTTGGCGATGGCGCCTTCGCCGCGACTAAAGTTGCAGACTTTGCCTTTGCAGCAGATAATGCTAACTTCAAAGTTGTAAATGGTATGATCTTAGATCAAGAAGAAAAAGTCGTTTACGCTTACGCAAGCGGCAACGCTCAAACTTCTTTGGAACTTCCAAGTACCGTTACTGAAATCAGACCATATGCTTTTGCAGCCGGTCTTGTTACCAATCTTACTTCGTTAAAGCTTTCTGAAAATCTTGAAAAAATCGGACAACAAGCATTCGCTAACTGCGTTAAGATCGGTTCAATCGTGATTCCAATGAGCGTTACTACCGTCGAAAGAAGAATCTTCGCTAACTGGGGCGCCAATCAATTGGTTTACTTCGAATGTAGTGAAGATTACGCTTTAGCAAACTTCGATCCCGATTACCTCGGCAGCTTACACAATTCTGCCCGTGAAAAAGTTACCTACGACTATCATGCAGCGGAGTAATTATGAACAAAAAAGTTTTATCAGTTTTAGTTCTTAGTTTGCTATTGTGTGTCGGATGTCAAGGCGGAAGTGACGATAAAAGCGAAGACGTTTCTTCGTCTAATGAATCTTCTAGTTCTGTAGCGCAATTAGGCGGAAAAGTAACATTCTATCTTAATTACGATGAAAATGATGACGAAGTTTATCTTACTAAAACACTTTCCGCGACAGATACTTTAAAAACTCCAGTACGTCCAATCCGCAAAGATTATGTCTTTGCGGGCTGGAGTACTGCTCGAAGTGGTACAGTTTTATTTGACGGATTTGATTCTACTATAAACGGTGATTTATCGCTATACGCGATTTGGACTGACTATGCGTCTATGGACGATCTTACCAAAGTCACCAGATTTTTAGAAAAAATCAAATCGATAGAAGGTACAGTTAGCGAGACATTTCAATCAGAAAGCGGTACGTTAATGTACTATATGCCATTACAATACGGCGGCCAATATCGTGATGAAATCGAGTATCATCGTTACGACGACATCATGGTTCAAAACTATTTTTACTACAACCAAGATGCAAGACAACAATATGGTGAACGTCAATTCTTCGTTCAAGATAACAAAGCCTACGATCTATATAAAGATTTTGAATATTCGGCCGACAATAAAGCGTCGTATCAAAATTTATCGCAAAACTTTTCGTTAGATAACTGGCTTGATATTGGTTTTTCAAGCATACATTTATATTATCTGTATGCCCTTCAAAGACAGTTAGTGCAACAAACTTGCGATGAAATCGACTATGATTTGAACTTTAATTATGATGAAGTAGATGAATATTCCAATTCTTATTCTTTCTCATATCGATATTATACTCTTAGCACATTAAGTGGAATTATATCGGAAGAAGAGCATAGTTTTACAATTACGATTGCTTTCTTAAATCGTAAAATTGTACGTTCCATTGCCGAAGGTTCTAGTTGGACCGCTATCGGCGGAGATCTTGCAACTGAAGATGAATTCCTTTGGGAATGTAGATACACCCAAGCAGACTCGATTGGTGAGTTTGAAGGAGAACGTTTCAATCCCAGTGATTTCAATTTCAGTAGTCTATAAATATTAAAAAAAATCATAACGAAGTTAAAAAGGATGTTGAAAAACTCTTTGAAAATAGAGTGATATTCAACATCCTTTTAAAATGAAAAAATTAATTTAATATGTACCGATTTTGTCGTCTTTTTAAATCGTTTTCGGTTGCAATAGTCTAAAGTCAAGTTGACATTTTTTGAACAAATGCTATATTGATATCAGATATTGTAAAATCCTAAAAAAGGAGAATGCTATGGAAGATGAATTTTCGCGACTTTATGAAATAATAATTTCTAATCCGCGAATTATGAACCAATTATCGCGTAATAAAGCCACTTTGATGGGTGGAAAACTCGATTATCTTTGGGGAATCGCTGATAGTGATATTTATTATGTTGCATGTATGTTAAAACTTGCTGATAGATATTGTATTAGAACTCTCGTTTTTGCGGATTATTTAACATACATACCATATGGTGAATTGGGATATACGAAGTTCGATTGCATAGTGAAAGATGCTGGGTTTTATAGCGTCGGTGAATGGCGATACAAGCGTTTTTTAAAAATCCTTGGCGATAATATTAATTCAGTATCTAGTGATGTGTTAAAGAAAATCGAAAAATTTTTCGAGGATTACGAATCGGATGAGGTTCATTTGGAGGATAGTTCCGATATCGCTCGCGCCGTTTGTAGAATTAGGCATTCTTTTGAAGCTCTATACAAGACAACGAAGTATTCAGAGGAAACTATCGGCGATGTTTTGGATTATTTAACTGAAACTTTATCAAAAAGTAGGACTATCAGTATTACAAACATTTTGGCGACTTGCCCGAAAAGCGAAGATTTGAACGAAAAGCAACTCGATTTTTTGAAAGAAACCGTTACAAAATTAACTTTACCTGAGAAACATAATGAAGGAGATGACACATTATGAAAAGATATAATTTTTTTGAGAAAATACTTGTGACGTTAGCTTGGATAGCTTTTTTGGCGATGGCGTTCCTCTTTTTTGTCAATGGATTTTACAGTATGGCGATGAATGGATCAGATTCCGCAATGATAATGTCACTCATCGCGTTAATAGTCTTGCTTATTTTAAATGTGGTTAATCATTTCCTCAAATCTGGGGAGTCTGACTCGCGTAATGTTGTTTTTCATCTTGTGGCGCTAGGATATTCTTTAGTTTACCTCGTTGCTTTGTTTTTGTTTGGTTTTGAAGAGAAATATGCCTGGTATCCATTAGGCTTTTTGATAAGTTATTTTGGTGGTGTGTTAATCGATATTATGTTCGTGCTCCTTTATAATCGAGTTGAAGCGCGCGAAAAAAGAACTTCGCATCGACATCATCTAAAACTAAAAAGACCTCACATTAAAGCAAAAAAAACTCATCGAACCAAGAATAACGAGCAAAAAATTCCTGCTTATGGTACTAAATCACAATTTTTGCAACGAATTAATTTCGTATCAATATTGAATACCGAAGATGGCATAGCGGATTTAAATAATGTCATAAAGAAGGAAATTCCGGAAATTAAAAAGCCGGTAGAAATTTTAGTTGCTTATCAAAATGAAGAGATCGACGAAAAGATGAAAATGTATTTTGTCGACCGATTCGATGTGAAATTAAATTTAAATGAAAGCGACTGGGATTGGTTTGTGGAGTATGTAAAAAAGAAAAACAACGGAAAATTATTTGCCAAAACCGAAAAAGTATTCGATGAAAGTGATTTATTGATCGAAGATATAGAGCAAGGATCTTCTTCAACACGAAAAGAGGCTCAAGCTTATCTTAAAAATGCCGCAGAACTCGAATTTAAAGAATGCTTTACTTCTGCTTTAGAAGACCTTAAAAATATGATGTACAAAGTTCTGGTTGATAGATTGGATTGTGCCACTGACATTAAGTGGTTAGGATACCTACGTTGTTATTCAAAAGATGACAATAATAGGTCGATGATCGGAATTATAGAACTGAAAAAAGAATGTGCGAAGTTTTTTAAGAAAACGGGGCATTATAAAGAAGTTTTTCTTTCTAAATCCGCGAATGTTGAAGTGAATACAGAAGACCTTGAAATGGTTATTGCTAATAAGACACTCACTTGTTTCGATCTTTATATTGAAGAGGAAAAAGCCTTATTGGATCATCGTATTCGCCAAGCAAATAGTAGGAGATACTTTATAGTGGATAGCAAGGATGGACTTAAAAGCTTATCTACCGCGATAAGTTTATATCTTTACGATAGATTGGAAGCCATAAATCCTGATGATGTTTGCCTTCCAATCAAAACCATGCCTATTGAAGCCAAACCATATGACTTGATTTCCGAATGGAACGGTCAATACTATAATTCCATAAGATTTGATATCCGTTTTACAAAAGAAGATACAAAATATTTTGAAAGTTTTTGTCGCGCCGTAAGTCTTGGACCAATAAAGGATTATGGGGATAAAGGCAAGAAATTCTTTATGAAACACATCAATAATGCTATAGCTGAGTTTTTAAAACCTGAAAATAATGTTAGAGTTGGTGTAAGACCTAAAGATAAAAGCAGCGAATATTGGACTTCAATGGAACCTGTTGGTGAAGAACCGATTCCGCTTAACAATCATTATCGAATAAAAGTTGTGGTGCACTGGGAAACCATGGATTGGGATAATTCGTGTTGGTACTTTAACTTAAGACCATTTTAAAGCGCCGTAGTTTATCAAAGGGATGTTAAAAATTCTCATAAAAAGAGAGTTTAATGAAGTGACTTATATTTATTCACTTCATAATTAACCTCTCTTTTTTTACTGAATAGATTAAAAAAATTTAAAAATTTACCATTTGTGATACTTTAGAAGTGTCATATCTTACATTACTATTCAAATATGAAGAACCGTTTATCGTTTCATCAAATGAACGGATATAATCAGCGGTAATATCGCGATAATTGTAAACTTCTCCGTTTTTGGTAAGCTTACCGACAATTTTGGCACTGGGGAAGTAATTATAATTACGATTGACGTCGCGGTGTAACGCCAGATAATCGATTACCGCGACGCGATAAGTTTTAGAACTTTCAATCGCTTGGCTATCAAGGCGATACATATGGGTTGAGCTATAATTGAATTCTTTGATCAGATCTTCCCCTTTGGCATCCAAAATATAAATTTCATTGTCAAAAGGCAGTGATTTGTATAGATTGGCATAAGTGATCGTGCCACTTTGAAGGTTGCTGCGCCCGGTATTGGTAATTGCATAGGAAATATCGTAACCGGCTTTAATGGTTTGTTCGGCGATTGCCGTGGCGACAAAATTCGGTAATGATTGACTATAACTCAAATAACTTCTTAAAGTTCCTAGTGTTTCTTTCCCAATTTGATCGGAGATAACTTTGTAAGAAGAAACCAAAGCGCTGAGATTTGAATCTTCTGCAACTTGAATGGAACTCGTATCATAGAAATTATAATCTAAGCAAGTTACTTCTCCTTGTGGAGAAACTTCAATAGATACATAAGAGTAAGCCTTACCATTACTGCCGCCTTGAACAAAAGGAACGCCGTTAACCATTCCTATTTCGGTTTGATGGGTGTGAGCACAAAAAACCGCATCGACATAACGCGCTTGGGATTGGGGACTTATTTTGGTGATTCCAGCATAATCGGTAAGGGTGTCGGTGGAAGTAGAATCTTCTAAGATGCTTTTTTGATCGGTGTGGGCATCGAGAATTACGACGTCGACATTGTGTTGGATTCTAAGTTCGTCGGATAATTGTTTAATTATCGGAGTCGGTGATTTAAAGATATACGGATCTGCAAATTGTGAACAAATCGAGGTGATTTGTTCGTTGCCAATCACGCCGATGATTCCGACTTTTAAACCATTTTCCAAGGTTCTTATCACATATTTATCGCCAAGATCGGCATAATCGCCGGTCGATTTTGTGTCGATATCATAATTGTAAATATTCGCGGCTAAAAAGGGAGTTTGATATCCTTTGCCACTTGTTCGTTCACGATTTTCCAAAATACGTTCGGCACCCCAATCGAATTCGTGATTGCCGAGAGTGAAACAATCGAATTCAATTTCATTCATACAATCGGTTAAAAGGTTTCCGTAATTATAATTTGATTCAATAGCACCTTGCCACATATCTCCCGAATTCAGCAAAAGGGTGTTTCCGTCTTTCTTTTGTTCTTTAAAATAACTTCCGAGTTTAACGATTCCGACTTCTTCACCATTCGGAATTACCGATCCGTGAAAATCGTTGATGGCATAAAGATTTAATGCCCGAGGTTCATTATAGTAAGAACTTTCCGCACTGCTTGAAGAAAGAGTATCCTCACTAGAAGATTCTTCACTTATAGTGGAATTTAATTCTTCATCACTACTAGAAAGGTAAGTGGGTTCTTCACTTGAAGTATTCGTTATAGAAGTAGTATCACTCAGCGTTGAAGTTGCTTCAATTTGTGAGTTAGAAGTTGCAATACTAAAACTACTTGATTCGTTTGCAGCTGTTTGACAACTGCTTAAGAGTAGTAAAATAAATAAAATGTTTATTTTTTGTTTCATGATTTTTCCTCAAGAAAAATATAACATAACTTGCAATTTATCTCAAGATGCCTATTTTATAGACAAAAATAGATAAAAAAGTAATAAAACTTAAAGAAAAACACAAGTTATTTTTAAATAAGAGTTTATGTAAAAATTATTTTTTAATTTGAACATTCAATCGGTGTTTATTTTTCCAATTTACGAAATAGTGAAAAAACAAAAAAAAAGATTGCAAAACCTCTTGAACTTTTGTAAACTATCAAAGAATGGCATTTTATGCGCTTTTTGCATCGCTATTCTTTGCGCAGTGGAAGAATCAACATGATTCGCGAACCACAGCACGGACAAAAAAACTTATAGGAGGTGTGTCACGTGAGTAAGAAAATCGCAAAAGTTGTAAAATTGGAAATCCCAGGAGGTCAAGCCAAACCGGGACCTAAACTCGCTTCTGCAGGTATTTTAATGCCGAAGTTCTGTACGGATTTCAACGCTAAAACCGCTGATCGTAACGGAGATATCGTTCCCGTTATTATTACGGCTTATGAAGACAAATCATTTGATTTTGTCATTAAGACGACCCCGGTTGCGGTTCTTTTGTTAAAAGAAGCCGGAATCAGCAAGGGATCGGCTAATGCTAAAACCACGAAAGTCGGTCACATTAGCAAAGAACAACTTAGAAAAATTGCCGAATACAAATTGCCGGATTTAAACTGCAATGATGTTGAAGCAGCGATGAAAGTAGTCGCCGGTTCTGCCCGTAATATGGGTATTACCATCGATGAATAAGTGGAAGGTTAAAACCGTTAATACCACTAGGAGGAAAAAATGAAAAGAGGTAAGAAATATCAGGAAGCTTTAGCCAAGATTGAACCTAACAAAGTTTATAGTCTTGAAGAAGCTTGCGCACTTGTAAAAGAAACTTCGACTGTCAAATTTGATGCGACAATCGACGTCTCGTTCCGCCTTAACGTTGATCCAAAACAAGCCGATCAACAATTGAGAGGAACTTTGACTTTACCATATGGAAATGGTAAGACCAAAAGAATTTTGGCGATTACCCAAAAGGTCGATGAAGCACTCGCTGCCGGTGCCGATTATGCCGGTGGTAAAGAGATGCTTGAAAAAATTCAAAAAGAAAACTGGTTTGATTTCGATGTTATCGTTGCTACTCCGGACATGATGGGTGAACTCGGTAAATTAGGTCGTCTTTTAGGACCTAAAGGCTTGATGCCAAACCCCAAGACGGGTACGGTTTCCCCAGATATCGCCAAAGCCGTCAAAGAAATTAAAGCCGGTAAAATCGAGTATCGTGTCGATAAAGAAGGAAACATTCATCTTTCCATTGCACGCGTTTCATTCGATACCGAGAAGATTGTTGCAAACCTCACTATGGTTTGTGATACGATTTTAAAAGTTCGTCCTGCCGCGGTTAAAGGACAATACATTAAAAATGTTGTTCTTCATACTACGATGGGTCCGGCCATTAAATTCACGTTTAATGGACGCTAATAAATTTTAAAGCTCCAATATACCTAAGACAGCAACGGCTTTAAGCTTAATTATGTTGCCGAGGTACCTATTCATGAATATGATTAGTCACCTGTATATTGTTGCCTATATAAAAACTTTATAAGGAGGTGCAATATGAACCAAAACGTGTTAGAAGCCAAAAAGGCGATCGTCGGTGAACTTACCGACCTATTAAAAACTTCTAATTCTGTAGTAGTTGCTGAATACCGTGGTTTAACTGTCGCGGAACTCACCGAACTCAGAAAAGAGCTTTTAAAGAAAAATGCAAAAATGGGCGTCTACAAAAATTCACTTTTCACTCGTGCGGTTGATGAATTAGGACACGAAGACTTAAATCAATATTTAGTCGGACCTAACGCATATATCACTTGTGAAGATCCTCTTGAAGGACCGAAAGTGGTTACCAAATTTGCTAAAAAACACGAAAATCTAATTATTAAAGGTGGATTGATTGAAGGCAAGGTCATGTCAGCGGACGAAATTAAAGACTTTGCAAAGCTTCCAAACAGAGAGGGCGTTCTTTCGATGTTACTATCTGTTTTACAAGCTCCAGTTCGTTCATTCGCATGTGCGGTAAAAGCTATCGCAGACAAACAACAATAATACCATTGATAGGAGGAAATTTAAAATGGCACAATTATCTAAAGAGGAAATCATTTCAGCCTTAAAAGAAATGACCATCGTTGAATTAAACGATTTAGTTAAAGGCATCGAAGAAGAATTCGGTGTTACCGCTGCTGCTCCAGTTGCAGCCGCTGCCGCTCCGGTTGAAGAAGAAGCCGCTGCTAAAGGACCAAGCGAAGTTACCTTAGTTTTAAAGAGCTTTGGTACTAACAAGGTTCCAGTCATCAAAGCGGTTGTGGCCATCACCGGTTTAAGCCTTGGCGAAGCGAAGAAGTTAGTTGACAATGCTCCTTCCAACATCAAGGAAAAGATTTCACCGGTCGAAGCTGAAGAACACAAGAAGACTCTTGTCGCAGCTGGTGCTGAAGTCGAAATTAAATAATTCGCGCCTTGAATTAAAAATAAACCTGCCTTACTATAGGTGGGTTTTTGTCGCTTAAAGGAGGGTGAAGAATGCCGCAATATTTCGATAATGTCGAAGGCTTAAAATCTAAGCCGCGCTATCTGAATATCAAGTTAAACGAATATTCATTCTCCTTTAAAACCGACGCAGGAATATTTTCGAAAGATGAAATTGATAGGGGAAGTATCGCCCTATTAAATGTTTTGTTTAAACAAGAATTAGCGGGAGAAATTCTCGATTTAGGTTGTGGATATGGCACTTTAGGAATCGTCCTTTCGCGCTATTTTCCAAACACGAGAGTTTATCTGGCTGATGTTAATAAGCGCGCGTGCGCGCTTGCACGCGAGAATGCTTTATTAAACCACACTGCTATGACCGTGATCGAAAGCGATTGCTTTAACAATATCGATCGACAGTTCGATGCAATCGTAATCAACCCTCCGATTAGAGCGGGTAAAAAAATTATCTACAAGATGTTTTTAGAAAGCTATGAACATCTTAATCCAAATGGTTCACTTTACTTTGTAATTAGAAAGAGTCATGGGGCGGAATCGGCTCAAAAATATACAACGAGTGTCTTTCAAAATTGCACTCTATTAAAACGTGATAAAGGCTACTATATCTATCGAGCAGTAAAGCTGAACAATCAACAATGAAAGAAGGGAGACTTGCGCATGAGCAAACAAATAGAATCAACAAATTATAAGTACCTTCATAATGGTCGGATTGACTATTCTAAGATCAGCGGTTCTTTGCCGTTACCTTATTTAGTCGAAATACAAACCGAATCTTTTAAATGGTTCCTCGAAAAAGGAATCGATGAAGTGTTCAAAGATGTATATCCGATTTCGAATCACAGTGATACTTTGTCAATCGAATATTGTGGGGCTAGATTAGATAAACCTAAATATGATCCATTGGAATGTAAAACCCGTGATTTAACCTATAGTGCTCCCTTGAAGGTCACTTTGAGATTGATATTTAAAAACACCGGTGAGATTAAAGAAAATGAGGTCTTTATGGGTGATTTCCCGTTGATGACCGAGTCTGGAACATTTATCATCAATGGAGCGGAAAGAGCGATTGTTTCGCAACTTGTCCGCTCTCCAGGAGCCTATCTATCCAAAGAGATGGATAAATCCGGAAAATACCTTTTTGGTGCTGATTTAATTCCGACAAGAGGCACTTGGTTGGAATTTGAATCCGATACCAAAGATATGATTTCAGTGAGAATCGATCGTCAAAGAAAAATGCCGGTTACAATTCTTTTAAGAGCATTAGGTCTCAACAGTTACGATTTAATGTATGAATTGTTCGGAGATTCGATTCAATTACAAACCACGATTGAAAAAGAACGCGAAGGTCGTGAAAATAACGATGAACTTCAAGCCTCTGATGCTTTGCAAGAAATTTACGCTAAGTTAAGACCGGGTGAGCCGTTTACACCAGAAGGTGCGGCGACTTTCTTCCGTCAGAAATTTTTCGATCACAAACGTTATGATTTAGGTCGGGCCGGTCGTTTTAAATTTTCGAAAAAACTCGGCATTTACAATCGTTTGGCGGGACGTTATTTAGCAGAACCTTTAGTATCAGCTGACGGTGAAGTTGTTTACAATGTCGGTGATTACATGTCTAAAGAGATCGTAGAACAACTTCAAGAAGAAGGTTTCTTTGAGAAAGGTGCTCACGAAAGACATCTTGCCATCAATGAAAATCTTGATAATCATGGTACAGTCAATATCGTAAAAGTCTACACCGATGAAAAGAAAGAAAAAGTCGTTCCTATCGTTGGAACCGATCTTAATCTTGAAGTTGCTTATGTGACGATTTCGGATATGATTGCGACTTTCTCGTACTTTACTAATGTCATTGACGGAATCGGAGATACCGATGATATTGACCATTTAGGCAATCGTCGTATCAGATGTGTCGGAGAATTGATTCAAAATCAATTTAGAATCGGTCTTTCACGTATGGAACGAAGCGTCAAAGAAAAGATGTCCATTTCTACCGAAGGAACGATCACTCCTCAATCGTTAACGAACATTCGTCCGTTGACGGCGGCAATTAAAGAATTCTTTGCTTCAAGTCAACTTTCACAATTTATGGATCAAACTAACCCGTTAGCGGAGTTAGCCAATAAAAGACGTCTTTCTGCTTTAGGTCCCGGTGGTCTCACTCGTGATCGTGCTTCGTTTGAAGTTCGTGACGTTCACTATTCACACTACGGTAGAATTTGTCCAATCGAAACTCCAGAAGGTCAAAATATCGGACTTATCAATAATTTGGCGTGCTACGCCAAAATCAATCAATATGGCTTTATCGAAACTCCATATCGTAAAGTTGATAAGAAGACTTGTCGAGTTACCGATGAGACGGAATACTTATCGGCTGATCGCGAAAGAGATCACGTCATCGCTCAAGCCAACGTTCATTTAGGCGAAGATGGAACGATTTTAGATCAACAAGTTATCGCTCGTCATAATGGCGAAAACATTTTGGCGGATCGTAAAGAAGTCGATTATATCGACGTTTCGCCAAAACAGATCGTCTCAATCGCTTCTGCGTGTATTCCATTCCTTGAAAACGACGATACGACAAGAGCCTTGATGGGTGCTAACATGCAACGTCAAGCGTTGCCGTTATTGAATCCACATGCTCCTTTTGTCGGTACCGGTCTTGAACACAACATCGCAAAAGACTCCGGTTCGGCAGTAATTTGTAAAGAAGATGGTGTCGTCACCTATGTCGATGCTAAAAAGATCATCGTCGAAGGCGAAAGCGGCCCGCGTGTTTACTTATTGCAAAAATTCGGTCGTTCAAACTCCGGTACTTGTATCAATCAAAAACCGATCGTCAAGAAAGATCAAAAAGTGAAAAAAGACGATATTATCGCCGATGGTCCGGCGATGGACAATGGTGATTTGGCTTTAGGTCAAAATGTGACGATCGCCTTTATGACATGGAATGGTTATAACTATGAAGATGCTGTCATCATGTCTGAAAGACTTGTTAAAGACGACGTTTACACTTCGATTCACATCGAAGAATATGTGGTTGAATGTCGTTCGACCAAATTAGGTGATGAAGAAATCACTTGCGATATTCCAAACGTTTCGGCCGAAGCTAAAGCGTTCTTGGATGAAAACGGCGTGATTGTTCCTGGTGCCGAGGTTAAAGAAGGCGACATTTTAGTCGGTAAAGTAACTCCAAAAGGACAAACAGAACCGACGCCGGAAGAAAAATTGTTAATGGCGATTTTCGCCGATAAAACTAAAGATGGTAAAGATACTTCCCTTCGTGTTCCTCACGGTGGTGCCGGTATCGTACTAGATGTCAAGCGTTTCTCCCGTAAAGATGGCGCAGAATTACCGCCAGGAGTGAACGAAGTCATCAAAGTTTTCATCGTTCAAAAAAGAAAGATTTCCGAAGGCGATAAGATGTCGGGTCGTCACGGTAATAAAGGTGTTATTTCAAGAATTCTTCCGGAGGAAGATATGCCGTTTTTACCGGATGGAACCCCGGTTGATATCATGCTTAATCCGTTAGGTGTTCCGTCTCGTATGAATATCGGGCAGATTCTTGAAATTCACTTAGGCATGGCTTGTAAAAAGCTCGGTCTTAAAATTGCTACCCCGGTCTTTGACGGAATGACCAACGAAGAAATTTATGAATTGATGGATCGTGCCGGAATGGACAAAGACGGGAAAACGATTCTTTACGACGGAAGAACCGGAGAAAGATTCGATGAAAGAATTTCCGTCGGTGTGATGTATATGATTAAACTCGTCCACATGGTCGATGATAAATTGCACGCGAGATCAATTGGACCATACTCACTTGTGACGCAACAACCATTAGGTGGTAAAGCTCAAAATGGTGGTCAACGTTTCGGTGAAATGGAAGTTTGGGCTCTTGAAGCTTACGGTGCCGCGCATATCTTACAAGAAATCTTGACGATTAAATCGGATGATATGGTTGGAAGAGCCAAGACTTATGAAGCGATCATCAAAGGTCGTGAAATTCCAAAACCGGGTATGCCGGAATCTTTTAGAGTCTTGCAGAAAGAACTACAGTCGCTCGCTATCGACGTGAAATTGTTCGATAAAGACGGCGATGAAATCGATCTGAAGATGATGTCGAAAGAAAATGAAGTTGAATCAAGAAAAATTTCGAATTCAGTACGTGAAATCACTTCTGAATATCGAGTTGATGAAGAGGAGGATCGATAGAATATGTTTGATGTCAATCGTTTAGCGGCTATTCAAGTCGGATTAGCCTCTCCTGAAAAAATTAGAGAATGGTCCTATGGTGAAGTAAAAAAGCCAGAGACGATCAACTATCGTTCGCAAAAGCCTGAAAAAGGTGGCTTATATTGTGAAAAAATCTTTGGACCAGCCAAAGACTATGAGTGTAATTGTGGTAAATATAAAAAGATCAGATTCCAAGGCGTCATCTGTGAAAAATGTGGCGTCGAGGTGACGACAAAGGCGGTCAGAAGAGAGAGAATGGGTCACATTGAACTCTCTTCGCCATGCGCTCATATTTGGTATTTAAAAGGAATACCTTCAAGAATGGGATTAGTGTTGGACATTCTTCCCAAACAACTTGAAGAGGTTATTTATTTCGTCTCTCACATTTGTTTAAATCCGGGCACTTCTTCATGTTTACATTATCGTGAAGTGCTCGATGAAAGAAGTGCGAGAATCGTTTTCGTAAGCACAATTCGCGAAATTAAAGAACAATTGCTAAAAGACGGACTTGAAGATAATTATGATTATGCTCGGGCTGATGAATTGATCGCCAAGCTTGAAAATCCTCAAGAACCATTTAGTTTTTCAGTTTGTGCTTCGTATATTTCTAAATATACCGGGGCGGAATTCGGAATCGGGGCCGAAGCCGTCAAAAGATTGTTGGCAGAAGTTAACCTTGATGAAGAATTCGCTAAAATTCAAGCGGAATTAAAAGAAACTCAAGGCCAAAAGAATCAAAAAAGATTAAAATTGATTAAACGTCTTGAAGCCATCGAAGCTTTCCGTAACTCCAATAATAAACCGGAGTGGATGATTCTCGATGTATTGCCGGTTATACCGCCTGATTTACGTCCGATGTTACAATTGGACGGCGGTCGTTTTGCTACCAGTGATTTAAATGATTTATATCGTCGTGTAATCACAAGAAATACGCGCCTTAAAAAGTTGATTGATATGAATGCACCGGATGTCATTTTGATGAATGAAAAACGGATGCTTCAAGAAGCTGTCGACGCGTTGATCGACAACGGCAGAAGATCTAAAGCTGTCGTTGGTGCCGGAGGTAGAGCTTTAAAATCATTATCGAGCACTTTGAAAGGTAAGCAAGGACGTTTCCGTCAGAACTTACTTGGTAAACGTGTCGATTATTCCGGTCGTTCGGTCATTGCTGTCGGTCCGGATCTTAAGATGTATGAATGCGGAATTCCTCGCGAAATGGCGATTCAATTATTCCGTCCGTTTATCGCTTCGATCATGATTAAAAATGGTATTGCCAATTCACATAAGCAAGCCAATAAAATGATCGATCGCTATGATCCTGTCGTTTGGGATATCGTCGAAAAGGTGATTAAAGAACATCCGGTTCTTTTAAATCGTGCTCCGACCTTACACCGTTTAGGCATTCAAGCGTTCCGTCCCAAACTCGTCGAAGGAAGAGCCATTCGTCTTCACCCGTTGGTTTGTACGGCGTTTAATGCTGACTTTGATGGTGATCAAATGGCAGTTCACGTGCCGCTTAGTTACGAAGCACAAAAAGAAGCTTATGATTTGATGTTGGCTTCTCACAATATTTTGGGTCCTAAAGACGGAAAACCGATCGTGACTCCTTCTCAAGATATGATTTTGGGAAACTACTACTTAACTTTAGAGTCTTCCAAAGAAGATTTCTTAAAGAAGGCCGATGCTTGTCGTGAACGCGGTGATCTTGAAGAAGCAGAAAGATACGAACTTTACGCGGCAAGTGAAGGAAAAGTATTCAAATCCGTCGATGAAGTTTTAATGGCGTATGAAACCAAACAAATTCATCTCCACAACCGCATTGCGATCAAAGGCGAATCGATGAAAAAACTCGGATTCGATTACGAGATGAATAATTCTTATTTGATCACTACGGTCGGTAAGATAATTTTCAATCAAATTTTCCCTCAAGATTTCCCATATCTCAACGATAATTCTAAAGACAACTTGAGTGCGGATCAAAAATCGTTCTTTGTTCCTAAAGGAACCAACATCAAAGAATACATTGCGAATTTACCGCTTAAAAAACCATTTGTCAAAAAGAATGTCGGTAATATTATCAATGAAATCTTCAATCGCTATCAAGCGGAGACGACTTCGAAAGTCCTCGATAATTTAAAAGATCAAGGCTTTAAATTTGCGACAGTTTCCGGACTTACCGTGTCCTTATTCGATATCGCGGTCATTGAAGGAAAGCAAGAATTGTTGCAAAACGGCGACAAACAAGTCGAACATATTCAACATCTATTTGATAAAGGTTTATTGACTGATGCTGAAAGACATAAGCAAGTTGTTGATGTTTGGACCAAAGTCAGAGAAGAAGTCGAAACGATTCTTAAAAAACAATTTGAGGATAATCCACGTAATCCGATCTTTATGATGTCTGATTCCGGGGCTCGTGGTAGTTTATCAAACTTCGTTCAATTAGCCGGTATGCGTGGCTTAATGGCTAATCCTTCCGGTGAAACAATCGAACTTCCGATTAAATCTTGCTTTAGAGAAGGTTTGACGGTTTCCGAATTCTTTATTGCTACGCACGGCGCCCGTAAGGGTGGCGCGGATACTGCGCTTAAAACGGCAGATTCCGGTTACTTAACTAGAAGACTTGTCGACGTTTCTCACGATGTTATCGTGCGGGAAGAGGATTGTGGTACTGACCATGGATTTGTGGTCTCGGAAATCCGCGATTCAAAGAACGATTCTGCGATTGTCTCCCTTTATGATCGTTTGGTAGGACGTTACACCGTTCACGATGTAATTAATCCAGAAACAGGAGAAGTAATCGTTAAAGGCAATACTTTGATGGATGAAGAAATGGCTAAAGCCATCGTCGATGCCGGTATCAAGAAAGTCGAAATTCGTTCGTTATTCGGTTGTGAAACTAAAGATGGTGTTTGCAAACATTGTTACGGTCGTAACTTAGCCACCGGACGCGAAGTCGAAGTTGGAGAAGCAGTAGGTATTATGGCGGCTCAATCAATCGGTGAGCCGGGTACTCAATTGACGATGAGAACTTTCCACACCGGTGGTGTTGCCGGTAGCGATATTACTCAAGGTTTACCGCGTGTCCAAGAATTGTTTGAAGCACGTAATCCCAAAGGCGAAGCGATCATTTCGGAAATCAGCGGTGTCGTTACTTCGATCAAAACCGAAGCGGGTCGTTCGACTGTCGTCGTTAAAAATGATCTTGAAGAGAAGACTTACCTCACTAACTATAACGCTCGTTTGAGAGTTAAAGAAGGTGACAAAGTTACAAATGGACAAAAGATCACCGAAGGTGCCATTAATCCAAAGACCTTACTTGAAGTTTCTGATGTTACTCAAGTTCAAAAATACATTGTTAAAGAAGTTCAAAAAGTCTATCGTCTCCAAGGTATCGATATCTCCGATAAACATATCGAGGTTATCGTTCGTCAGATGTTAAGAAAGATGCTGATTGTCGAAGGTGGCGATACCGATATGCTTCCGGGTACTAGAGTTGACCTTGTTGAATTCACGCAAAAGAATGAAAAGGCGATTTTAGCCGGTAAACATCCGGCAGTCGGTCGTCCGATCGTCCTTGGAATCACTAAGGCGGCGTTAAATACCGATTCCTTCTTATCATCGGCTTCTTTCCAAGAAACGACAAAAGTTTTAACTGATGCGGCTATTAAAGGAAAAATCGACTATCTACACGGACTTAAAGAGAATGTGATGATTGGTAAATTGATTCCGGCCGGCACCGGTTTAAAAGCCGAAGAAGATGAAGATGAAGACGTAGATAATGAAGCATCTGAAGAAACATCTAAAGATGAAAATACTCCGGATGTAATCGATTTTACCGGACAATTAGATGACTAATTTAAAAAGCTTAACCCATTAAACGGTTAAGCTTTTTTATAAAAAATTTTGAAGATAAATCGCATTTTTTATTTGGTCATTTTTAATTTTGTTTTCAATTTATAAAACCCATCGCGATAAAATTGAGGCATTTTGCGATTGAGAATAAATGAAAAGGGTGAATAAATTATTAAATAATAAAATATCAAAAGCGTAACTGTCGAAAATAACGAAGAAATCAAACAATAAAACAGATATTGAAAATCGTCCTTGGATAAGATTCTTACGGCACTATACCATCCAGTAGCAAGGTAATTATTGAATAAAGGAATAGTCACTATTTGATGAAAGGCCAAAAGCACTAATGTGCTTTTACCGCATTCGCTAAAAATTTTATTGCGGAAAGCGTTGCAAATTAGGATAAAAGCACATGAATTGATGATGGCGCATGGTAAGGTCAAATAGTATTTTTGATATTGGCGTCCCCACATTTCCAGATAAGTTCCGTAAGTGTGAAAATTATATTCGCTAATAAGATATCCAATCCCAAATAAAACCAAACCTATTGATAAACTGATCCATCTTTTAGAAAGAAGGAAGGTCCTTATTTTTACTAAACTTTGATGATTAAAAGCATAACCGATAAAGACAAAAAAGACTCCAAATAAACTGGCATCGATATTCCACACGTAGTTATAGTTAAAAAATTTATTGAAAAAAATGGCTAATCCTAAAAAGCCTAGTGCAATTAATGAGCAATAAGGCAATTTGTTTTTGCCGAATTTGACGACGGCATAAAAGAAGACGTCTGAAAAAAACAACGCTCCGACAAACCATAAAGGATACACGCGCTTTTGCTCAAGCAACTTGATGATCATTTGTCCGATATAACTGATGTCTTTGGGATTTCCGTTTAAAGAAGCCAAAATCATTTCTGAAAATATTAAAAGAAGACCCAAACAAAAAATCGGAATTAAATATGATTTCATCTTTCGTTGTAAGTACGTTCCGAAATTTTCATTATCCCTGACTTTTAAAGTAATACCGTTCAAAATAAAGAAAACCGGTAGATGAAAACTGTAACAAAAGTGGATAATTTCTCCTTGACCTCCGATTGTGTGACACAAAATTACAATAAATATCGCAATAAATTTTGCCGTATCGACATAATCTAAACGCTTGGATGGAGTAGAACTGATTGTCGACGTTGCTTCCTTCGATTCATTTTGCATATCTTTTCCTCATGGTTAAAATATAAGATTTTAACAAACATTAAAAATCATTTCTTTACAATTATTTTAAAGTATCTTAAAAAAGATTTGCAATATAAATCAATTAGTATAATGTTGCTTACACAAATAAAATAAGCGACGCAAAAATTGTAAAAAAATCGACAAGAAGATTTAATATCATTAGGTAATCACTTATAATTTTCATTGTATATGAATATCTTAAATAGATTGGAATTATTATGATAGAGACCGTTGAAAAAGAGAAGACAGAAACTAAAACATTTGCTCAAGAATTAAAGCTAGATCAACTAGTTTGGATTTTTCTTATCGGAAGTGTTTTAGGCACGGTTTACGAAGAAATTCTTTGCTTATTTCAATTCGGCGAATGGCAATCACGGCGCGGTTTGATTTACGGCCCGGTTAATCCTGTTTATGGAGCCGGTTTCGTTCTTTTGGTTGTCTTGTTGCATCGATTTAAAAAAGTGCATAATTTAATTCTTGTCGGGGGATTTGTCGGTGGCCTTTTTGAATATACGATTTGGGCTTTGCAACGCGCTTTTTTTAAAACCGAATCTTGGAATTATAAATCTTTTATTTATATCAATGGTAAGCAAGTTTTACAAGGTTTGTTTTGGGGTGGAACTTCTTTGTTTCACGCGATTGGATGGGGAATCGTTTCCGCGCTCGCTTTAAAAATATTGTATCCGTTTATTTTGCATCAATTAGCTAAAATACCCCCTCACATCGGACATAAATTGACTATTGGATTTATTATTTTCTTTTTACTTGACAGTTTGATTTCTTTAGTGGCGTTAAAACGACAAGAGGCGCGACATATATGCGCGGAAACCATGCAATGTCAAGAACCGAATTTTTTTGAAAAACTGATAGATACCATTTACAATGATGATTTTTTAAAACTGATTTATCCAAACATGACATTGGAGTTAGAAAGTGAATAGAAAGAGGTAAATATGGAATACAATATGCGATTAGGTTGGATTGAGGTTATCTGTGGACCGATGTTTGCCGGCAAAAGCGAAGAGTTAATCAGACGTGTCAAAAGAATGGAATACGCTAAAAAGAAAGTTTTGGTATTTAAACCGCGTATTGACAACCGGTATTCCGAATGTGAAATTGTCTCACACGCAAAAAATCGGACAAAATCGGTTGATATCGATAAGGCTCACGATATATATAACTATCTTGAAGAAGATACTTATTCGGTCGTCATCGATGAAGTGCAATTTTTAGATCCGGAAGTAGTGGAAATTTGTGAAACTTTGGCTTCAAGAGGGATTAGAGTTATCGTTGCCGGACTTGATTTAGATTTTAGAGGAGAACCTTTTTCTATTATGCCTGAATTATTAGCTCGAGCTGAATCGGTTACTAAGCTTTCGGCAATCTGTGAAAATTGTGGGGCTTTGGCAACTAGGACCCAAAGAATTGTAAACGGTGTGCCGGCATATTATGAAGACGAAATTGTGATTGTCGGTGCAGAAGAAACTTACGAAGCTAGGTGCCGCCATTGTCATCAAGTACCACATCGAACAAAAGAAAAAATTCACCAGTAAAACTGATGAATTTTTTTAATTTATTCTTCTGGTTAAGATTTTATAAATTGTTGATATCAAACCACGGACAGATGATTAGTTCCGATAATTGATCGATTTCTAAAGCAACATAATTTCCAAAATCATCGTCGTAAATCGCTTCATAAGAATAATATAATTCGTTATCTTTTCTTAAAACTTTACGAGCATAACCGACGATTGATAGATATGCAGGGCAAGTTTCTGCCCCCTCTTCATCGTCTAAGTAATTATAGCTTTCGGTATAGGCAACGACCGGTAAACAACTATCTATGGCGTTTTTAATCAAGCCAAAGAAACTTCCCTCGGTTTTCTTGATGGCGCTAACCGTAGTAGTAATGCCACTTACATCTCTTAAAACGCTGACAAAGGCATTTTCATAAGGATTCATTCTTCCAAATATCGGATTTCCGGCGGCAAAATATGCAAACATTGCCACAGCGTCATGAAGTCTTTCTTCAAGATTATTACCATCATCTTCAGATTTTATAAATGTTTTATAGCTATCACCAATAAGGTTTTTGTAAACGTATAGGAACGGATCATAATCGTAATAACCGGATTCCCACCAATGAGAATTATGTTCACAAATTGCTGCATAATCGGCTTTTGTTGGATAAGTATTTAAATTAAATATTACGTGCGGATCAAATGTCGCTGCATATACCAGATGATTTAAATAAATAGAATTTAAATCATAATCCTCACATCGAGGAATAAT
Source organism: uncultured Bacilli bacterium (assembly GCA_947591215.1). GTDB lineage: Bacteria > Bacillota_I > Bacilli_A > RFN20 > CAG-449 > CANQAG01. The sequence continues at coordinate 41,884 of CANQCZ010000012.1, forward strand.
TCTTAGCGGAAAATAATCAATATCCGGCAATACATAGCCGTAAGATCGATACAAAACATTGTTTCCCTGCATAGGTGGATAAACTGAAGCAAGGGTAGTTAAAAGATTGCTTCCCTTAGCTAAGAATCTTCGATGATTTTTATAATATTTGTAATAATCATCGTATGCAAAGGGGTTTGGAGCAATGACATCG
>CANQCZ010000013.1 GCA_947591215.1 uncultured Bacilli bacterium
GCGACCAGCATTTCCACCGCGACACCTGCGGTCACGGTCAGATTACAGACGTCGCCCCCCACGAATACGTAAACGGCGTATGCGCCTGCGGCAAAAGCCGAAACGAACTTTCAATCACTTCCTCGGGCAAATACGCCGCGTACGAAATATCTTTCAGAGGTGAGAACTCATCTACAACTTTGCCATTAAAAGACGTCCCCGCGGGCGTATATAAGCTGTTCTGTGACCGCAAGGATGTAGAAACGGGCGTCAAACCGGTTATGCCGAGCGCGCTAATCGCTACGCCGAAATACGAATCGGGCTCGTCCAGCGCGGTATATTCATGCAAAGTGTATGAAGATACCGACTTTTATAATCCCACATACGTCGGCACATTGACGATAGGCGAGGGCGCGACGGCGATAACCATAACTAATTCAATCGGGAGTATGACATGCGACGTGTATCTTGAAAAATACACCGCGCCCGCGCTTGAAGCTTCGGAAACGGGCACGGCATATACCACAGTTACCTATCCGGCGTCAAAATACGGCAGTGACAATCAATACAAAATCCCTTTGGGCAAAAGTGTAGTGCCAGGCTGGTATTTTTTGAGTGTTCAGTATAATTATCCAATAGATTCCGCGTCATTAACGGCATATGTAACGGTAGGCGATAAGGTTTATCAAAAGGCAATGGGCAACGGAAAGGATACAACCTACACATACTTTGAGGTAGGCATAGAAATCCCCGAAGGAATAACAGAAATAAGTATCTACCACAGTTTCAATGCGTACAATGTCGAGCAGGTAGAAATCCATTTGGAAACGACAAAAACTCTGGAATTGGGTAAAACATATGAATGGGATGTTATAGACGGTGATACATCAACTTTAAGTATAATTTATTACAATTTTAAAGCTCCCGAGCAAGGTGAATATAAATTAATTTTAAAATTACTTGAAGCCGATAATGAACGGGCTTTCGGAGAAATATTTGTAAAGGATGCTTCGGGTAAAGATTTAATACCTAGAAAATATGAAGTAGAAAGCAGAGTAGGTACATTTGAATTTGAAGAAGGTGACGTTTTTGTATTTAGCATAAAGCCTTATGGAGGACGTGAGGGTAATCTTAAATTTACATTTGAATTTCAAAAAAATTTTTAAAAAATTTAAAAAAACGGAAACTTTTACCTCCATTCTCGATATATATTATGAAACTTCAAAAAAATAAAAATTTTTAAAATTTTTTTAAATTCTTGGAAACTTTTACCTCCAATCAATGATTTATATAATAAAACAAAATATTTTTAAACGTTTTACTTAGGAAGCAAGCGCGCCCCCGCCAAGGGTAACGCTACTTTATATAGGGTATTTGCCAAATTAAGGGTAATGGCAGAAATTCCCGACCGTTTCGCCGTTGGCACCGGCAGGAACGGCAACCCCGGCAATATTGCGCATGCCAAAACGCTTTATTGCCAAGCACCAATGAGTTTGGCTGCCGCTCGGCAAGCGGCAGTCGAACTGAACAACTGAACAAAAAAAAATATTACAAGGAGTAAAAAAGTATGTCAGTTATTAAAAAATTGGCAGTCGGTACGCTTTCAACGTGCTTGGCTGTCGGATTAGTTGGCGCAGCCGGTTTGGCTGTTTACAATCACACTGAAAAAGTGCTTGCGGATACTAATTATACTGCAAGCATGGACAATGCGGAAGCTACGACTTTAACGGTTTCAAAAGACCAACCCGCTACGTTCAAGGTTGAAGTCACTGGCCAGTATATTTTGAAAGTTACTGTTAAATCCTCCTCTGCGGAAAAACCTGCGTATTACTATAATATGGCGGCTACGGTAGGGGGAGAAACGGTAAATCTCATTTATACCGGTTTAGGTGTGGACAAGTTCGGCTATCTTACGGGCACAATCAATGTAACAGCAGGCGACGAAGTGACCCTTAACACTTCCACCGAAGAAGTACTTACGGTTGACGTAGAACTTCTCAATCTGTACATAGGTCAAGGCAATGACTATATCCTTTCGGGTATTACCCTTCCCAAAAATACGAGTATTGCCATTACACTTGACAATGTGACCGCAGGCAAATACGAAGTCCTTCTCGACTTTGGCGCAGACGAAGTAATAAACGATAATTTATATGTTACTTTAAACGACGGCGACTTAACAAAATTAACTCGTGACACATTTTACTTCTCCGCATATTCCTGCCAAATTGATGTTACGGCAAAATCCACAACTTTGACTCTTAGAAACGACGGCGCAACGGATGTTGAATTTAAGGGCACATTAAGCTTAACTCCAATCACAGGATATGCTGAGTTGCCCAAACAGGCTACCCTTACGGCTTATACGCCCGTAACTTATAGCTATACGTCCGACACTACCGGTTTTTACTCCATTTCCGTTACAAATGCTGACGGTACAGCTGCCGACGTAGCCGTTTCGTTCATTACCAATTTGGTAGAGTATGACGCTACTATGGTTGAAGGCGAAAATTATCCTCTGTTTATGGAAGGTGAAAGAGCTTATTACTTCGAACTTACTTTGCTTTCTTCCACGGCAGAGGACGAAACAGCTACCGTAAACATTGCTGTAAACAAGTGGACGGCGCCCACCGTTGAAGCGGGTAGAATATATTATCTGCCTGTAACACCGGGTACGGCTACGGAAAAAGAATCCGCAGGGCTTAAACTCACCGCGGGCAAGGTTTATGATTTGTCCTTAGTAGTTCCTTTCGATTTCTATTACTATAACGCTATTGTAACCTTAAATATCGGCACGCAGAAAGTCGAGCTCAACGCAGAAAACAACTATATCGCAAGGATTACTGCTACCGATGCAGATACTATATATCTGACGTCCAACTTGGCAAATAACTATACGGCAGGTGTCAACTTCGTTGAATATATCGAAAGAAAGACGTTTACGCTTGGTGAAAAATTTGCTGTAACTGTTCCTGCGCACGAATCCGTGATTTATCAACTTGAAAATGCTCCTCTCGGTGAATACACTCTTACCCTCAGTGCAAATACCAACATAACGGTATCTTCGAGTTTGCAGGATGAATTCATTAAAGCGGGTCAGACCGTAGGCAGCTTCTTGGTCAAATACAATCTCAGCACTTTGGAGCTTATATTCACAAATAACGGTACAGAGGCAGCTACTTTCGACGCTACTTGCACAAGTGCTTATCGGGCGCTTACGTTGGATACTGAGGAGACTATAACTCTTGCCGCAAATGCTACCAAAACTTATATGATGCAGGGTCTTGCAGCCGGCACATATGAAATGACTGTCACAGATTTGGCAGAAGGTGCAAAACTCAGTGTAACTGTTGACGATGTTGCTATTGAAATTACAGACGGCGTAGCGGAGTTCACAGTAAGCGAAGCTCAGGATAACAATGGTTTAATTGCTATTGCGTTTACAAATTCTGGGGCAGAAGAAATTGAATTTTATGTTACTGTTGCTCCTACGGCATTCCTTGAACTTGGCAAAACTACAATAACTATACCTCAGCAGGGCGAGACTTACTATCTCTACACCGGCTATTATTTCCGTAACCTTGCAGCTGGTTCTTACCTTGTAACGGTTAAGCTTGCAAACGAAAATCAGCAGGTTATGGTAAATGTAAACGGCATGTACGCTCTTAGTTTCGGTTCGTATGCGGGCACGTTTACTCTTGAAAATGCAAGTACGCTTCTTCCCGTAAGAATAACCGCTTACGGCACGGCTGACGCAACCACGTTCGAGCTTGAAATTACCAAACTTTCGGCAACAGAAATGACTATGGGTACGCCTAAGACGGTTGAATTAACCGCAGGTAGCACAAACGTTTACTCCATGAATCTTGATGAAGGCTCGTATAGACTGACTGTTTCCGACTTGGTCGCAGGCATGTATATTTATGCGGACAACAACCTTGTTTATTTCGACGACGAAACCAAATCGGGAATGTTCTATGCTTCAGGCAACATTTATATAATAGTCGTTTATATGGGTACGGAAAACGCGTCTGTAACACTTACAGTTACTCCCGGAAACGAAATTGAATTGGGTACGCCCATAGAGCTTTTCTTGGCTACCTATTTCGATTCCACTACGTACTATGCAAATCTGCCCGCAGGTAGCTACAATCTTACGATTACTTATATCGAAGAAGGTAGCGGCGTAGGCGTAGCAGTGAACGGCACAACATTGACCGCAACTGATAACGTATATACCTTTACGGTTACCGAAGCAGGTTACGTTCAACTCACTTTCTCCTATACGGGAGAATCGTCGGCAAGTTTCAGCGTTTTAATTAGCGCTGTTATTGCTTAAAATTAAAGAGGCTCGGCTTGCCGCTTTGCGGCAAGCCGGGTTTCTCGTTTTTTTGTCATATTTTGGATTGATTATTCATAAGAATATAAAAAAATTTAAGGAGGTTTATTTATGAAAATCCAAAGAGTTAAAATTGCTACGCTTGCGTTAAGCGCGTGCATGGCGTTGGGCGTAGTATGCTTCGCCGCATGCGGAGTGAACGGCAAATCTGCCTATGAAATATGGCTTGAACAGGGAAACACGGGCACAGAGCAAGAGTTTTTGAATAGCTTAAAGGGTACAAACGGTACAAATGGCACTAACGGTACAAACGGTATTAACGGCGTTGACGGAAAGGACGGCAAGGACGGTGTTGACGGCAAAGACGGCGTTGACGGAAAGGACGGCAAGGACGGTGTTGACGGCAAAGACGGCGTTGACGGTACAAACGGAAAGGACGGCGCAACCTGGCATTACGGCGAAGGTGAACCGCTTGAATCTTTGGGTAACGAGGGTGATTTATATCTCGATTATACCGCATGGGACGTGTATGCAAAAGAGAGCACGGGCTGGGAAAAACTCGGCAGTATGAAGGGTGAAAGCGAACCCGCAGGAGAGACCGCAATAAAAGATTACGGTCCAATTACTTTGGGGGCAGGCGATACAGAAGATTTATCTTTGGACGGCATTGAAGAAGGCGCATATTATCTTGTAGCCGAAACCGATTCGGCGGCTCAAAATGGGGTACTAACAGCGGAAGACCCATTTGCAAGTGCTACCGGTACGAAATACAAATATGACATGTACAGTCCCGCAAACGGCGGAGAATACAGAAGCGTAGTATTTATGAAGAATGGCGGTACGGCAGATACAAAAACAGTTCTTAAAAACGACTCGGAAGAAGAAATAAAACTTAATAGCGTAAAATTATTGAAATTCGATTTGGAAATACAGGCGGGAAAAGAGTTGATAGTTCCCGCCTTTTATTTTGATATGACTGAGGCAAAGAAATTACAAATTCCTATAAGCGAAGAACTTATTGGTAAAAAAGTTAAGATAACATACTATTCGACTGACACAAGAGGACATTTGCCTCAAATTCTGGGGTTAAATAATACAACAGCATTATTTAACTGGGCTGCTGGGGACCAAGTAGGTGAAACTTGGGTAAGAGAAGTTACATTACCTGAGCAAAATTATTTGACTATTAGAAATAAACAAGAGAATCATATAAATTTGAAAATAAAAATAGAAATAGTAGAAGCCTAAGATAAAAGTTAATATCTTAGGTTTATTTAATTTGTTTGTTCCCTCCATTTTATACTCCTCATTTTTTAGCAAAAAGGCGGCATTTGTCGCCTTTTTGTTTATTTTTCGCCTGTTTTCCGCCTGTTTTTTCTCTGTTTTTCCGAAAAAATCCCCCCAAAATCTATAAATTTGCACTCATTTTGCATAAATATTCATAATTTTCTGCATTTTTTTCTCACCTTCTCCCTTTTTTTTATGTGAAAAGTTGACATTTTTTCATTTTTGAATTACAATTATTTCAAATTTTTCGAGGTGTAATATTATGAATTTACCGAATTTGACCGAAGTTTGGGACAAAGTTTTCCCTGAAAGTAATTTGGTCGAGCACAAAAAAGTGACCTTCCGCAACCGCTACGGCATTACTCTTGCCGCCGACCTGTACGCGCCGAAATCGGATAAAAAGCGCCTTCCCGCAATCGCGGTTTGCGGCCCTTTCGGGGCGGTTAAAGAGCAGTCCTCGGGTCTGTATGCCCAAACGCTTGCCGAGCGGGGTTTTCTGACGGTTGCTTTCGACCCTTCTTTTACGGGCGAAAGCGGGGGGTTTCCACGTTTTGTGGCTTCTCCCGACATAAATACGGAAGATTTTTGCGCCGCGGTGGATTTTTTGTCCTGCCACGAACGGGTTGACCCCGAAAAAATCGGTATTCTCGGCATTTGCGGTTGGGGCGGAATGGCTATTAACGCGGCTTGTATGGATACTCGGATAAAGGCTACCGTCGCATCCACAATGTACGACATGTCCCGTGTGAACGCCAAGGGGTATTTTGATTCTGCGGACAGCGAACAGGCAAGGTTTGAAACGAAGTCGAAGCTTAACGCGCAGAGGACGGCGGACTTCAAAAGCGGCACGTACGCCCTGGCGGGGGGAGTGGTTGACCCGCTTCCCGCGGACGCGCCGTTCTTCGTCAAGGATTATTACGATTACTATAAGACCAAGCGCGGGTATCACGCGCGTTCGCTCAATTCGAACGGCGGTTGGAATGTCACGTCGGCGCTTTCCTTTATCAATATGCCTATTTTAAGCTATGCTTCCGAAATCAGAAGCGCGGTTTTGCTTGTGCATGGGGAAAAGGCTCATTCCTGTTATTTTTCAAAAGATGTTTACAAGACTTTAAAGGGCGATAACAAGGAAATGCTGATAATTCCCGGGGCGGTGCACACCGACTTGTACGACCGCAAGGATATAATTCCGTTTGACAAAATCGAGCGGTTTTATCTTGAAAATTTATAAAATTAAATGTAAATTTATTCATGGGGATTTACTCGCTCAATCGCCCGCTTACAGCGGGTCTATATCGCTCGAAATGACAAGCCTTAATTTACGCGGCTAATTTATAGCTTCGGGCATTAGCTTTTTTGAACCACGCGATAATCGCGTGGTTTTTATATACCGAAAAAAGAACTTCCACGGGGAGGTTCTTTTTTCGGTGCCGCGCAAATAGATTAGACTATGGGTTTGTCCTTTCTGCCGGAAGAAATAAATGCGGCGCTTTCTCATCTGAACGAAAATCTTATTACCGAAATCAGATTGAGGCAGGGGTTGCCCGTATCGGTGTGCACGGGAGAAAAATATCGCTATCTTGCCCCGTTCGGGTTGACGGAGCGCAGGGGAAACGCTATTTTTTGCGGTGAAATTTCGCCTATTATAAATGCGGCGACGGGCGGGAGCATTTACAGCTATGCCGAACAGATAAAAAGCGGATTTATTACCTGCGGGCACGGCGTAAGGATAGGGCTTGCCGGCGAATACGTAATGCGCGGGGATGAGGTAAACGCCATTTCGGGAATAACTTCGCTGAATGTCCGTATCCCGCACGACGTGGAGGGTTGCGCCTTATATTTATGCGAAACTTTGTTTAAAAATTCATTGCGAAGTACGATTTTATTTTCGAAACCCGGGCTGGGAAAGACTACGAAACTGCGCGACGCGGCAAGATATTTAAGCAAGAAGGGATTAAACGTGCTTATCTTCGACGAGCGGAACGAAATTGCCGCGATGGATTCTTCGGGCAACGGATTTTATTTAGGCGACAATACGGACGTCGTGCGTGCGGGCAACAAACTGAAAGCATTTGAAAGCGCGATAAGGGCGATGAAGCCGGACGTAATCGTGACGGACGAGCTTTACGGCGAACAGGATAATAAAGCGGTCGGATATGCCGCCGACTGTGGGATTTGCGTTATTGCATCTTCACACATAACGGACAGAGGCGTTTTGAGAGGACTGCCTTTTGAGTATTACGTTGAATTGAAATCGATTTACGGACGGCCTGTGATTTATGATAAAAATTTTGATATTGCTTGCCGTGGCGGCGCTGACGACATCGATAGGGGTATTCCTTTCAACGAATAAAAAGAAGAGGACTGCGATTTTTTCGGAGCTGTACGAATTTAACGAGCAGCTTTTGCTGAATATGAAGTATTCGCGCAAGACGCTGGATAAAATTGCCGAAAACTTCAAATACGTGCCCGAAATATTGCAGGGTAAAAAGCTTTTGGACGGTTCGGACGGAGAATTTATTTCCGATTATGTATCAAATATAGGCAAAAGCGACGCGCTTTCGCAGATTGATTATCTTAACGAAAGGAAGGTAACGCTTTCGAAGCTGAAAGACGAAAGCGCCGAAGAGTACAAAAAGTATAGTTCGCTGTACGTTAAAATATTTTTTTTGCTGGGTGTACTAATGGCGGTTTTACTCGCTTGACCCGAAAATATCGACGTAAATAAATGGATATAAGCATAATTTTCAAAATTGCCGTTGTAGGCATAATCGTAACGATAATCTGTCAGGTTCTGAAAAAATCGGACAGGGACGACATAGCCACGCTTGTAAGCCTTGTGGGACTTATCCTTGTCCTGACGGTGGTGATTTCAATGATTGCCGACCTGTTTTCGCAGATAAGACAGCTTTTCGACCTGTTCTGATGTTTGTTTTTCAGCTGTGCTGTATCGCCGTTATAACCGCGGTGTGCGCATTTATTTTAAAAAGCCATAAGTCCGAGCTTGTTCCGCTGTGCCTTACTGCGGGCGGAATAATTATGTTTCTTTTCGCTTTCGATTATCTGTCGCAATGCGTGGAATTTTTAAAGAGCTTTTCGGAAACTACGGGTATCCGCAACGAAGCGATACGCGTAATATTTAAAATAATAGGTATAGGATTTTTAATTGAACTGACCGCAAGCTCCGTTAAGGATTTGGGTTTCGAAGGAATTGCGGACAAGCTTATTTTATGCGGAAAAATAATTATATTCGTAGTTGCGATACCTGTTCTGTCAAGCGCCTACCAAATTATTCTGAATTTAATAAAACTCGCGTAAAAAAGCTGATTTTTACAGCGCTTTTGGCGCTTCTGACAATTTTGATTTTGTTTTGCGGTACGACTAAGGCTGCCGCCGACGACGATAAGAGGGTTGAACTGAATGAGAATATTGCAAATCTTTTGAACGATTTGGATTTGGGCGAATTGCAGGAATATCTGAACGCGCACGGCGACAGTTATCTATTAAGCTTCGGCGGGACTGCGCGCGAGATAGTGGAATATCTTATAAACGGCAATCTCGGCACGGATTACGGCGGATATCTGAACGAGTTATTTAACGTGATTTTCAAAAACGTAGTTGACCTTATTCCCGCTTTTGCAACCGTGACGGCGATTGCGCTTTTATGCGCGGTAGTCGGGGCGGCGACGGGCAGCGTGCTGGGAAAATCTACTTCGAAGATAATAAAGCTGGCGTGCTATTGCCTTATTATTTTGATTATTTCATCCATGCTTGCCGGAATTATTTCGGGCTGTATTTCCTGTATCGACAACGTAAAAAGACAGATTGAAATCATAACGCCTATTCTTGCAACGCTTACTGTGCTTACGGGCGGCACGGGCTCCGCGGCGATTTACCAGCCTTCTGCGATTTTCCTTTCGGGAGGGGCGGTGGAGATAATAAGCGGATTTGTCTTTCCGTGCGCCATAACGGTAGTGGTGCTGAATTTTATGTCAAGCCTCAATTCCGAAATGTCCTTTTCGGGCGTGACGGCGCTCTTCAAAAGCTTGATGAAGTGGGTCATAGGGATTACCGTAACGGTTTTCAGCATATTCATTACGGCACAAAGTTCGGCGGCGTCGCTGTTCGACGGAATTATCTTTAAAGCCACAAAATACGTCGTCGGCAACTCCGTGCCGATTGTCGGCAATTTCCTTTCAAGCGGGTTCGATATGCTGACTTCGGCGGGGCTGCTTATCAAAAGCTCTGTGGGGCTTTGCGGGATAATTCTGCTGTTAAGCGAAATTATAGGACCGGTAGTTGTGTTATCCTCTTTTTCTGTAATATTGAAAGTAGTGGGCGCAATAGTACAGCCGATAGGCGAAAATTCATTGTACGGAATGTTGTCCGAACTGTCGAAGGACGTTGAATACTTTATTGCCGGGCTGCTTACGGTCGCCTTTATGTATGCGCTGGTTGTAATGCTTATAATAAATTCGGCTAACAGCTTTATCTGAAATGCAGTCATATCTTCTGAGCGCGGCGGGCGTGATTTTCCTGTCCGTGATTGTTTCTCTCCTGATACCGGAGGGCAAGCTGAATAAAACGATAACTTTCGTAATGCGGCTGATATGTATAGTTGTCCTTATCCAGCCCGTGACTGGAATTTTCAATATTTCCCCGACGGACGCCGACGGAAATTTTTTCGACTCCGAATACGTTTCGGCGCAGTATTCGGAGCACCAAAGCTTACAGCTCGGGCTTTTGCTCGAAAAAGAGTTTGGGGTAAAAGCCGAATGTTCCGTATCCGTCGTGTATGAGGAAGGGCAGTTCAAGACGGATAAAGTCGAAGTTGCACTAATCGGCGCGGACGCGGATTTTATTGAAGAAATTCAGGCATATTTGGAAAAGGCGGGTTATATAAATATATCAGTATATGAAAAAAGTACTTGATTTTGTGAAAGCCAACAAAAAAATAATCATAGTCGTTGCGCTTCTCACAATATTATTAAGCGCTTTGTTCTTTATAAATAAGGGCGCAAACAGCCCGACCGCGGCAACAGTAACTACACAGGAAAAAAGCCAGCGAGAACTTAAACTTATAGGTATATTAAGCAATATCGAAGGAGTGGGCACAACCGATGTAATGATAAACGAAAGCGACGGAGAAATCACGGGCGTGGTAATCGTCTGCAAGGGCGCGGACAACATTATGACCCGTAGCAATATACTTAACGCCGTTTCGACGGCGCTTGATATAGATAAAAAAATCATAGCCGTGTATTCAATGAATTAAGGAGAATTTTATGTCGAAGAAAAAAAAGATTATCATCATGTCATCACTCGTATTTTTACTTGCGCTTACGGCAGTTCTTAACGTCCTGCTTGCCAACAACGTAATCGCTTCGGGCGAAACCGCAGTTACAACTTCCAACTATTTTACGACTTTCCGCGCCGAAAGGACGACGACGAGAAGCGAAGAGCTTGTGCAACTTGACAGCGTTATTGCGCTGTACGAAGAAGGCAGCGAAAAGTACGAGGAAGCGGTGGCTTTGAAACTCCGTATCGTAGAGATGATGGAAAACGAATTGCTTTTGGAAACGCTTATCAAGTCGCGCGGATTTTCCGACGCAGTAGTTTCAATGGGAATGGACTCCGAAAACGTCAATGTGTTCATAAATTCAGACGAACTGAACTACAATACCGCGCTTTCAATCTATACGATTTTGAAAGACGAGGTAGGCGTAGCGCCCGGCAGCATAATAATTTTGCCTATTTATTCGCAAGTCTGACATATAGTAGTTGCAAAAAATCAAAAAGCGTGTTATACTAATGCCAAGGAGAAAATAAATGGCACATTTAAGGCATGACCCAACATCTACCCAGAAGGGCAAAATCACATACGGCACAAGCATTGTCAACGGCATAGTTGCGCTTGCCATAGGCGAGGTGGAGGGCGCGTTCGTAGTCAACGCCAAAAACAAGGGGATAAGACTGACCTTCGATAAACAGGTAATCGTCGCGGACATCAACGTTAAAGTTGACGGTTCTTCCAACGTTTCTTCCATCGCCTTCAAAATTCAGCAGGCTATAAAGCACAACGTGGAATCGATGACGAACTACAAAGTGTCAAAGGTCAACGTCCATATAACGGACGTGAATTTTCCCGAAAATCCCGTAGCATAAAATTTTTGAGTATTCCCTTAAAGTTTTTAAGGGAATATTTGCGTTAGGTGGACTTATGAGAACAACGGCAAGAGAGGCGGCGTTCAAGATAGTTTTCGCTTCCCGGTTTACGGGCGCAGAGGACGAAGAACTTAAACGCGCGCTTATAAAAGCGGACAAGCTTGACGGCGACGACTGCGGATACCTTGACAGAGTGCTTACGGCAGTGTTTTTGCACGAGAGGGAGCTGCTGGATATCATTGACGGCTATTCGCGCGATTTTCCCGAATCGCGCCTTTATCCCGCGGACAAAAGCATATTTTTGATTGCGCTTGCCGAAATAAAATATATGGACGACATTCCGGACGTCGTTTCTTTGAACGAGGCGGCGAATATCGCTTCGAAATATTCCTCGGCAAAGAGCGCGTCGTTTATAAGCGGAATACTTTCTGAAATTATAAAGGACTGAAATTATGTACGAAATTATCGACGGAAAACAACTCGCTGCTCAGATGCGGGTAGAAATCGGACAAAACGTAAAAAAATTCAAAGAAACGCATGGCAGAGAAATCGGTCTTGCGGTAGTACTTGTGGGCGACGACAATGCTTCACAGGTTTATGTGCGCAACAAAGTAAAGGCGTGCGAGGAGGTGGGTGTCAAGTCGCTTGCCTATTATCTTCCCGCCGAAACACAGCAGGAGGAGCTTGAATCGCTTGTTTCTTCGCTTGCCGCGGATAAAGCGGTTGACGGAATTTTGGTCCAGCTGCCCCTTCCCAAACATCTCGACAGCGAAAGGGTGCTGAAACTTATTCCCACCGAAAAGGACGTTGACGGATTTTCCGCAGAAAACATAGGCAAGCTTGCCATGAATACCGAATGTCTTGTCGCCTGCACGCCCAACGGCGTTATGAAGATGCTCGAAAGCAAAAATATCTCCACAAAGGGCAAGAAAGCCGTGGTTATAGGCAGGTCCAATATAGTGGGCAGACCTATGGCTTTACTTCTTATCAACGCCGACGCGACCGTGACCGTCTGCCATAGCAAGACTAAGGATTTGAAAAAAGAATGTCTTGAAGCGGACATAATAGTAGCCGCAATAGGCAAGGCTAAATTTATCACGGCGGATATGGTCAAAGAGGGAGCGGTGGTTATCGACGTCGGCATGAACCGCGACGAAAACGGCAAGCTTTGCGGGGACGTCGATTATGAAAACGTAAAGGAAAAATGTTCCTACATAACGCCCGTGCCCGGCGGCGTGGGTCCTATGACTATCACGATGCTTATGTACAACACTTACGTAGCCGCGGCGAGAAGAGGTTGAGTTTGAATTTTAAGGAACAATTCGGAAGTTTCGCAAAAGATTTTAACGCGCGTTTGGACGGATTTTTGAAAAGCCTTGACGGCTGCGAGCCGAAAATTCTGTCCGATAGCCTTAAATATAGTCTGGAAATCGGCGGAAAACGTATCCGCCCCGTTTTGATGTACGCGGCGGCAGACCTGATAGGCGTTCCGAGGGAGAAAGTGGAAGGTTTTGCGCTTGCATTGGAGCTGGTTCATACCTATTCCCTAATCCACGACGACCTGCCCGAAATGGACAACGACGACTTCCGTAGAGGCAAGCCGTCCAACCACAAGGTATTCGGCGCGGGCAATGCCGTTCTTGCGGGCGACGGTCTGCTGAATACGGCTTATTCGATTTTGTTTAAAGAGTGCGCCAAGGGTGCGGAGTACGTATCGGCGGCTTCGTTTTTGTGCGATTGCGCGGGAATTTACGGCATGATAGCGGGGCAGTCCGCCGACCTTTTGCACGAACGCGACGAAAATTGTACGGAAAAAGAGCTGTTTTTCATATATGAAAACAAGACAGGCAAGCTTCTGACCGCGCCGCTGGCGGTTCCCGCAATTCTTGCGGGCGGAAGATACCTTGAAGAATTTAAGCAGTTGGGACATTATCTCGGCTGTCTGTTCCAGATTACCGACGATATCCTGGACGTCGAGGGGGATTTTTCTCTCCTCGGCAAGACTACGGGCAAGGACGACAGCGAGGGAAAGAGTACAGCGATATCCGTTTTCGGGTTAAACAAAGCAAAATCGATGGCGGACAGTTTCCTTGAAAAATGCCTTGAAATTCTGGACGGCTTTGAAGGGGACGCGCGCTTTTTGAAAGAGCTTGTAAGATACGTACGCACGCGAAGGGATTAAAAGCCCTTGACATCAGGCTTAGTATATGTTATAATTACTGTAATCGAATATAGTGGTGCAGTATTCTAGTCAATTCTTGCTGATACGAAGACGGGGGTAAAATACCGTTAAAGGGCATATCGATGAAGTTTCTGGTGTTTGCTTGCTTTGCCAAAAGTGGGTGAATGCTGGGAGTAAAGGTGTATGGGAGCTAGGTAACGGCATACCGCAGCCAACCCCATTCACCGTGGAGGTCGGCAGAAACTGATTTTTGCCGATATAAACCTGCTGTCAGGCGAAAGCTTGGTACAGAGTAGCCTGCCTTGAGTGAAAACAGCGGATAATAGAACACGGCAGCGGCGTTTGGCCAGACGCCGTACGCCTATTGCTATTTGAAATTGTTGTTTGCAAAAGAGGATAAGCTCAGCGGGAATTGTCAAGGAAAGCTTCTAGACTGATTTTATATTAGAGATTACGGTGTGGACTCAGTGGCGATTCGGTTATGCGAAAGCGTTCGGGCTCGTAAAAGGAAACTGCTTCTACGGCGACGGGAAGTGAGCTTCGAGGGAAATCCTACCGAACCTAAGCCGCAAAGTTTATTTAATATAAACCACTATATTACCTTATTTTTTTACGCACAAATGACTGTGCGTAATATTTTTAATAAATCATGGACGACCAACCGAATTTAAAAGAATCCTCAGACGTTCCGAAACAACAGGAAAACCGAAGCAAAACGGATGAAAAACGCGTAAAAGGCAAACGGAAAAAGCCTCCGCAATGGCTTATATGGGGATTTTCCGTACTTTTAATGTCGTTCGGGCTTACTGTGGTTTTCAGTTTCCTTGCTGAACTTGTAATAGGCGATGACAGCCCTGCGGCGCTGTGCGTCGGCGTTTTGATAGTGCTTTTGGTTTTGAATATCTCCTGCGATATACTTGCCAACGCTATCATTTCTTGTAAGCCCGAAGCTTTCCACGCTATGGCTTCAAATAAAATAAAGGGAGCAAAGCGCGCCGTAACTTTCTGCCGGAATGCAAGCAGGCTGGGCAGCATTTTTGCGGACGTCATAGGCGATATCTGCGGCATAGTCAGCGGCGCGGCGGGCGCGGCGCTCGCCGCAATCATGGCTTTTTCCGGCGACGGCACGGCGAAACTTGTCGCGTCCATTCTCGTCAGCGCGGTAATAGGCGCGTTGACGGTGGGGGGCAAGGCGTTTTTCAAACACTTTGCCATTAGGTTCAATAAGCAGATTGTATTCGGATTTGCAAGATTTACTATCTTTTTCAAGAAAGAAAAGAAATGAGAGTTGACAAATTTTTGGCGGACAGATACGGTTCGCGCACCAAGGCTGCGCAAGCGGTTTTAAAAGGTCTTGTCCTCGTCAACGGCAAAGTCGTCGCGCCCTCGTACGATGTCGGGGAGAACGACGACTTTGATTTTATCGAGTCGGGAGAAAATTTTGTTTCCCTCGGCGGATATAAGCTGAGCAAGGCGTTGAAAGACTTCGGCTATTCCGTTTCGGGAAAGATTTTTGCCGACATCGGCGCGAGCACGGGCGGATTTACCGACTGTCTTTTTCAGGGCGGGGCAAAGAAAGTTTACTGCATTGACGTTGGCGAAAGCCAGCTCGACGAAAGACTTAAATCGGAAAATATCGTAGTTTACGATAATTTCAACGCCCGCAATCTCGACGAAAATATGTTTTCCGAGCCGCTTGACGGAATAGTTATAGACGTAAGCTTTATTTCGCTGACATATATCCTTGGCAAAGCGGCGGCGGTTTTGGGCGACGGAAAGGACGTTATCGCGCTTGTCAAACCACAGTACGAATGTGAAAGCAAAAAAGTTGGGAAGAACGGTATTGTCAAAGACGCGAAAACGCGGCTTTCGATAATAAGGAAAATTTACGATTTTTCATGGAGCGTATCTCTTTCGCCGCAAAAACTTACCGCCGCGCCCGAAGTGAAGGGGAAGAACAGGGAGTTTCTGATACTTTTGAAAAAGAACGGCAAGGAAATCGGTTTCAATGAAATAATAAAATCTGTAAATTTATAATTTTACAGATTTTTTTGTTTGCATATTTGTATATTTTGTATTATAATTAAAGCGTATGAGGGCAGGCATATATTGCTATGACAACTACAAAACCGAAAACCGCAATAACATAGGAAGAATCGCGGCGGCGCTTTCGGCGTGCGGCAACGAATGTATTCAGGTTACGCGCCTTTGCGACCTTGACGGTTTGGATGTGCTGTTCGTACTCGGCGGTGACGGCACGATTTTATCGGTTGCGTCCGAATGTGCGCTTCGCGGAGTTAAAATTATAGGTATAAATTACGGTCATATGGGTTTTTTGGCTGAATTTCAGCCCGAAAAACTTGACGAAGCAGTAAATCTTGTGTGCGCAGGAAATTTTTCGTTGCAAAGGCGCAGTATGCTGGAAGTTGAGTACCGGGGGAAAAAATTTTGTGCGCTCAACGACGTGGTTATTCAGCGCGGTACGAATGGCGCAAGCTTTTCCAACACAGTGAATCTTCGCGCGGAAATCGACGGCACAACGGTTGATAATTTCTCATCGGACGGTATAATTATTAGCACTCCGACGGGTTCGACCGCTTATTCGCTTTCGGCGGGCGGCTCGGTGCTCGCGCCCGAACTCGAAGCCTTTATTCTCACGCCTATATGTCCCCATTCGCTTCATTCCCGTCCCGTCGTTTTCAGCGACAGGTCGGAGCTTAAAGTTTGTTCCGCAAACTCTCGCGCCAATATAGTTCTCGTCGTTGACGGCAAAATTATCGGTGAGGTGCTTGCGAACGAATATATCAAGATAACCAAGTCTGACAAATCTGCGGAATTTATTACCGCCGCAAATAAAAATTTCTTTAACGAGTTGCTTTTAAAGCTAAACATTTGGAGTAGATGATGCAAAGAACACTTAGACAGCAAAAAATACTTGAAATAATAGCAAGTAAGGAAATCGATACACAGGAAGAGCTTTGCG
Organism: uncultured Bacilli bacterium; assembly: GCA_947591215.1. Taxonomy (GTDB): domain Bacteria; phylum Bacillota_I; class Bacilli_A; order RFN20; family CAG-449; genus CANQAG01. The sequence goes on from CANQCZ010000013.1 coordinate 16,936, forward strand.
AAGAGCTTAATAAGGTAAATTTCAACGTAACGCAAGCTACAATTTCCCGCGACGTAAAGGAATTAAAGCTTTACAAGGTAGCGGGGGCTAAGAAAAAATATAAATACGCCAGCCTTGACAAGTATGTGGATAACGTTACTGACAGAATGACCAGCCTATTCAAAAGCTGCGTTTTAAGCATAAATTCGGCTAACAACCTCATAATAGTCAAGACCATGCGTGGCAACGGCGCCACGGTGGGCGTTTTCGTGGATTCGTTGCAGATAAATGAAATAATCGGCACTGTATCGGGTGACGATACGTTGCTCATCGTTGTCGATACAACGGAACACACCACGAAGGTGATAGAGATTTTAGGCGAGTATCTTGGCTGATGCTACACAGGTTGCAGATTAAAAACGTTGCGTTGATTGACGAAGCGGAAATAGAATTTGACAAAAATCTGAACGTTTTGTCGGGCGAAACGGGTTCGGGCAAGTCGGTTATTCTCGAATCCATAAATTTTGTGTTGGGTAGCAAAGCAGATAAGTCCATGATAAGATTCGGCGAGCAGGAAGCTTCGGTGCGCGCCGAATTTGTCGTTGACGGAAATTCCGCGGCGGCGGAAAGACTGCGCGAGCTGGATATAGATACCGACGGCGAAATAATAATTTCGCGGAAATTCACTCTTGACGGGAAAAGCGCCATAAAGATAAATGGTTGCGCCGTAACGGCGGCTATGCTGAAATCGGTGACCCAGCGGCTTGTCGATGTACATGGGCAAAGCGAACACTTTTTTCTCCTCAGCGAGGAAAACCAGCTTAAAGTCATTGACGGGATATGCGGGGATAAGGCAGAAGAAATGAAAAAAGCGCTTTCCGCTTTAATTTCCGAAAAGCGGGAATGTAAGGCGCAGATAAAGGCTTTTGGGGGCGACGAAAGCGAAAGGGAGCGCAAGCTTGACCTTTTAAATTATCAGATAGACGAAATCGAGGCGGCGGCGGTCAAACCCGGCGAATATGACGAGTTGAAGGCGCGGCAGCTTATTCTCGCCAATACCGAAAAAATTTTTTCCGCCCTGAATGCCGTTCATTCGCTTTTTAGCGACGACGGCGGATGCATAGACGGAATTTCGTCGGCGAAGCATTATCTTAACGGAATTTCCTCTTTCGGGGGCGATTATAGCCAGGCTGCAACCCGCCTTGAAGGTTTGTACGACGAAGCCTGCGATATTTCCGAAACCGTCTCGGAGCTTGCCGACAATCTGACTTTCGACGAGAAAGAAGCGCAGTTTATAGACGAAAGACTTTCTCTATTGAAAAATTTAAGGAAGAAATACGGTGCGGACGAGGAGCAGATTCTCGCTTTTTTAAAGGACGCAAAGGCTCGGTTCGACGCGATTTCCGACAGCGCAAACGCCATAGAAAGGCTGGAAAAACAAATTTCCGAGTGCGATGACAAAATTTACGAAAACTGCCTGAAATTAAGCGGGCTGAGAAAATCTGCCGCCGAAAAATTCTGCAAAGAAGTCACAGAAGAACTTAAAACGCTGAATATCAAGGACGCACAATTCGAAGTTTCGTTCAATTCATACGACAGAAATTCGGCAAATTTAAATTCCGCCGACGGTTCGGACGAACTGTGTTTTATGTTTTCCGCGAATAAAGGCGAACCGCTTAAACCTTTGAACAAGGTTATTTCGGGCGGTGAAATGAGTAGGTTCATGCTTGCCGTAAAAACGCGGCTTAAAGACTTGAACGGCATATCTACCTATATATTCGATGAAATCGACGCGGGAATCAGCGGATTTACGGCAAAGACGGTTGCCGAAAAATTCATTAAAATTTCTCAGGATACGCAGATTATCGCTGTTTCGCATTTGCCGCAGATATGCGCGGCAAGCACGGCGCATTTCCTTATATATAAATGTGAGGAAAACGCAAAGACCGTTACAAAGGTAAAGCGGCTTTCGGAAGAGGAAAAAATAGGGGAAATTATAAGGCTTACGGGCAGCGTAAACTCGGAAGCCGCCCAAAAGCATGCGGCGGAGCTTATAAAACAGTTTAAAAGTTGATATTCATTTTGAGTTATTATTCATCGGCGCACTGCGCCGATTTTTTTGTATATTTTATTTCCGCTTGCGCACAATACTGTTATGTTTCACTTCAAGAAAGTTTTAAAAAATGTACTGTTATTCACCGCGCTGGTAATTCTGGCGGTCACATTCTCGCCCGTCGGAGCGAAAGCGGACGAGGGACAGCTATATCTCGGCGGATTTCCGGCAGGTTTCGTATTGAATACGACTACCGTAGAAGTTATAGGCGTATGCGACGTAGTGACGGGCGACGGAGTTTGTTCGCCTGCGCGCGAAGCGGGAATGAAAACGGGCGACGTAATAGATAAGATTAACGGCGAAGAAGTAAACGCCGTTTCGGATATAAATAAAATAATTTCACGCGAATATAAGAAATATGAAGTTGAAATTTTACGCGGCGGCGAGCGGCTGACATTGACGGTAAATCCAGCAAGAGAAGCGGCTTCGGGCGGCAAAAGGCTGGGCGTTCTCGTAAAAGACAGCATAAACGGCATAGGCACGGTGACCTATATAGACGGCTCGAACAGAAAATTCGCCTCGCTCGGGCATCCCGTGACGGATTTGCAGAATAATCTTGTCAAAATTAACGGCGGCACAATTTACGGAAGCCTGATTTACGACGTGAAAAAGGGAGTAAGGGGCACGCCAGGTGAATTAAGAGGGGCTTTCGAAAGCGGTTCCGAGATAGGTTCCGCTACGCTCAACTGCTCATGCGGCGTTTACGGAGATTTGTCGTCGAAGTTCGATTGTTCGAAGCTTTTGAAGATTTCAAAGGGCTCTCTGGACGTCGCGGAAGTCGGTCCTGCTTATATATATACGACAATTTACGGCAAACAGGCGGAAAAATACAATATTTCAATAGTTAAAGTCGATAAAACAGGCAAGGACAACAAAAATTTCATAATAAAAATCGACGACGAAAGACTTCTTGAAAAGACGGGCGGAATAGTGCAGGGTATGAGCGGCAGCCCCATAGTTCAGAACGGCAAACTTATAGGCGCAGTAACGCATGTTTACTCTATAATATGGATACCGGCGATAGATAAAGGCACTTTTAACACAAAAATACATAGAAAAGGAGATAAAAATACTCATTTGTCGGTAAGGAATCCCGCTTGGGATTCCTTTTTGGGATACTTGATGGATACCTAATTATTGTCAATTTGTAATAATAGAATCTACAAGAAGAGCAAAGGAGAGGGCGTGAATTAACTTCACGCCCTGTTGAATTTTATATGTTCCAGATCTCATCATCTTGAAGTAAATAACGATATAACATTTTCTTTTCAAATTCACTTGTTTCCCAAATTTGAAGTTTCTTTTTAATGTTCGGAATGATTTCAGATTTATGTTCGATAAGTTTTTGGCGCAAATCAGCACGTCTTGCAAAATTTTCCCACATATAATTTGATAAGTCAACTTGTGTATAGTCAAAATGATCCGGGTCTATAAGGAAATGTAATGTTGGATATTTGTGGGCTATATCCGCAAGTCTACTCAAGTCAGTAATGACACCTGTTATTTGCATTAGACAAATAAATTCCAACTCCCGTTCAATAGGGTTTGGTATTACGATAGGGGAATTATTTGATTGTTGATCTAATCTTAAAAATGTTTCTATAGCATCTTCAGCATCTTTTTGGTTGTATATAACAAGTTTGTCCCAAATGAATTCATATAGCAGGTCGCGCGGGATTGCCTTTTGACTCTCATTCAGTATCTTTCTGACGACTGAAAGATTTTTCTCTGAAGTAATTTCGTCTAAAAAGAAATAAATCCTTTGTATTCTTTGATGTACACGGGCGTTCTTTCGCCCCCCCCCATAAGTATAATGGGACTACTGTGAAAGATGCTGTGGGACTATTAGCAACAAAATAATCTAAAATGGAGGTTTTCCCGCGAAAGTTCACCCTTTTAAGAAGGAATCCTTAATGGGTTTCTTCTTTTTAGCGACGATCACCTTAGCCAGTCGCTAATTTAAGTCTTAGAATGATCAAAATTTTATGGCGGTTGAGATTTTTTTTAAATAATCTTGCTTTTATTGAATAAGTATTATATAATAAAATTAATATTTCATGTTCATATTTTGAGTCCCCGACAATAATTACAAACTACCCGAGGATATTGAGTAATGGCGTAAGAAATTAGGTTATTTTCTTTGACGGCGTGTGTGAGTCGGTAATCTTTCAATCAAAGAGCATAAAAATAAATATCAAAATTGAGGAGATAAAAACATGTGTCAAAGAATTGAGTGCCCAAATTGCAAAGGAAAGGGATATGAAACTTGCTACAGATGTAACGGGCTGGGTTTTTATTCTTATACCAACGATGATGGGGAACAAGCGGTGGAAATATGTGTTAGATGTGACGGGAAGGGCACAATTGAATGTACGCGATGCTGGGGGCGAGGTACAATAATAGATACATTTTAACTTGAAATAAGTTAGATTCGGGATTCTTCATAAGAAACGGGCAAAGCATGATATTTTTTGCTATATCAACTGGGCGTAAAGCGAGTTTAGAAAAATCAATAATGAGATTGTCTGTAAGTCTGTACGCTTGGGAGAGCATTCAACTCAAGTCTGACAGGAGTAGCCACGACAAACTAAGTTGAATTATTAAGTGTGGCTTAGTTTGTTTTTTTGCCTAAAACAAGTGCTACATACGAAAAAAATCCCGATAGTTGCCTTCGGAATAATGGCTTTCTGAATAAAACATTTTATAGTGCAAGAAAGAAATCTATAGGAATTTCCGAAAATCACTTGCGCGTTTTTTTGGTTTATGATATACTTGTAACGATTTTTACTAGGCGAGGAAATATTATGTCGGTAACTGAAGTTTTTATTGGGCTGGTCTCTACGGTGGGAACAGATAAAGAAATTGTTATCAAAGATTTAACCGATATATTTGCTCTTTACGATTATCGAGTTAAAGTCATTCGTGTTACCACTGAGGTTATCTCTCAATTTGAAAAGGAGACTCCTTCTTTTGGAACTGACAATTATAAGCGCATTTCGCATTATATGGATTTGGGTAACGAAATCCGTATGGGAACAGGTGCAAACAATATATTGATGGAGGGAGTTGCAAGTTATATTTCTCAGCATAGGGAAAAAGAAGAAGGGAATCCTAAACCGTCTGAACGCACTGCATATATCATAAGTTCTATTAAAAATCCTGATGAAGTGCAGTATTTGCGTGAAGTTTACGGTGACGGATTTTATTTGATTAGCGTTTCAAGTGATAAAAATAAACGCTTGAAATATTTAGTTGAGCAAAAAGGTATTGCAAATAGTCAGGCGGAAGAATTATTGTCACGGGACGAAAACGAGGAATTAAGTCAAGGACAGCATACAAGAGAAGCATTTCAACACGGTGATTACTTCTTGTGGTTAACCGATAATCTGACAGAGATATATGAATCAATTTCGCGTTTTGTGAAATTGATTTTTGCCGAGCCGTTCATAACGCCAACTTTTAATGAATACGCTATGTTTATGGCATTTGCTTCCTCTATTCGTTCTGCTGATTTGTCAAGGCAGGTTGGTGCAGTTGTGGCAAGGAATGATGAAATTATCTCGACAGGTGCCAATGATTGTCCACGGGCTCAAGGGGGGCTTTATTGGCCTATTCTAAAGGATGGAAAATATCAGGATGAGGAAGATGGGCGCGATTGTGCGCGTGGCTATGACTCAAACAAGCGTGAACAAAGCGAGTTAATAAATAAATTACTTTCAACATTTGGTATTAAGCTAACGCCAGAAAATATAAGTAAAGCAAGACGCTCAGGAGTGGGAGACATCACTGAATATGGAAGGGTGGTTCATGCTGAAATGGAGGCATTGCTTTGTTGTGCGCGGAATAATATCTCTTGCAGAGGAGCGGACTTATTCGTAACGACATTTCCATGCCATAATTGTGCAAAACATATCATTGCCGCTGGGATTGCAAATGTGATTTACATTGAGCCTTATCCAAAGAGCAAAACATTCATTTTTTATAATCATGAAACATGCGATGGTGGCTTAACTAAAAACAAAGAAAAGGAGAAAGTTAATTTTCAACCATTTATAGGGGTTGGACCGCAAAAATTCCTTGATTTATTTGCGGTATCATCTATACGATGGAAAAGAAGAATAAGAAAGGACGCTGAAGGGAAGTGCGTTGATTGGAAAGAAAAAAACGCAACGCCAAGAAATCAACTTTCTTACTTAAGTTATTTGGAACTAGAACAAAATGCAGTGATGCAATTTGAAGAGGAAACAAAAGCATTATTTTTAGGAGAAAAATAAAATGTCAGATAAAACATTATCAAAAGTAGAATCTGAACAAAATGGATATTCTGAGTATTATGTTGCGATACGTACGAACGCAGAAAAAAATTGGCCCCAATGGCGCAAGGTAGCATACAATCGTGATTTTGCTGTATCCACCCATGCAAAAAAGTTTGAAGTTGGGATCAAAAAATCGTAGCACTCGTGATTTACGTGATAGTATAAGTATTGTAATCAGAAATTGGATGATTACGGTATCGTCAATTCAATTCTGACAGGGATAACAAAAAAACAGAGTGATTCAGGTCGATTCGCTCTGTTTTTTGCTTATTTGTGCCATTTTTTGCAGTTTTTTGCTATTTGAAAGTGAAATATCAATATTTTACGATATGATAGGCTCCGAAAAGTAATTTAAGGGTATTCCTTAATGATGGTTCCAGACATGGTGTCCATCTTTTTCGTCTCAACCTTTTATTGCAATTCTTGTTTAGAAAATATCTCCGCAATGTGCGGAGAATAAATGTCATTTTTAAGGTAAATCCGAATTGAATTAAAAATGAGATTGTTATAGTTACGCTTTCATTGAGAAGACTTGCCACTATTGAAAGGTTTAGAATTCCTATCGCCCCAAAAGCACATGCCAAACAAATAATTGCTATTCTTGTTACCTCCTTGAACATTAGATTTCCGTGATTTACCTGTCCTAAAAATGGACATAAAATGTCGTCTGGTGAACCGCAGGAGGTGCAGACAAAGCGCGGTTCAATGGATATGATAATCGGTAGCATGGATTTTGTCAAACAAAATGATTGAGGGAACTCTATCAAAAAAGCAGGTTTTATTAAGAACCACTTGTTTTTTAGTGGGATTTATGATATGATATTGGCATAATTATAAGTTTTAGAGGGATAAATATGTTACTTAAGAAAGTTACTATCCATAAGTATAAAAGTTTTCTTACAGAACAGTCGCTTGATGTTGAGAAGGGGATTACAAGAATTGTAGGGAAGAATGAATCAGGTAAAACCGCTCTTCTTGAAGCCATTGCGAAAACGAATTATTTTGAGGACAACAAAGACTTCATATTTAATAAGGACTTGGATTATCCACGTAGTGAACTGGTTAAAGTTCGTGCAACAAATCCTGAAGTTGTCACTTGCGAGTACGAATTGGAGGATGAAGATGTGGCGCCTATTGAAGATGCCTTTGGAACAGGTATTTTAATAGGTAGAACAATTTCAGTGTGTTCTTTGTACGACAATACAAATCAAGTTGGTGGTGTATATGCCAATTTTGATGCATTTAAAAATTGGGTTGTTTCTGAGTTTGCCGTTGATGATTCGGGTAAAGCGATAATTCTCAACGCTGAGACTTTCGACAACTTAGAGAAGGGCGTTGGCGAAAATCTTTCATTGGCCGGCATGAAAGATGTTAAATCGCGGTTAGAAATAATAAAAAAGGATGCACATGGGTGGCCGGTACCATTGGCGGGGTATATCTATTTCAAGTTTATTCAGCCGGCAATGCCTAAATTTTGGTATTTCAGCGATTATTTCTCTCTCCCGCCGCGAATCAATTTATCTGACTTTGAGGCAGGCAGGACAGGCGTCCTGTCTCCTGATGAGATTAAAATTGCGAGAGCCCTATTTGAATTAAGTGGATTGAGTGTGTCGGATATACGCTCCGAAAATAATTTTGAAGCATTTAGGGCGCAATTAGAGGCTACATCCAATACAATTACGGACGAAATGTTTGATTATTGGACAACCAATCAAAATTTGCAAATTCAATTCGAAATTGAGCATCGTGATAATAATATTCGATTTCTTAATATAAGGATTTACAACAGTAAACATAGGGTAACTTTGCCTCTTAAAAATCGTAGCAAAGGCTTTTTATGGTTTTTTTCTTTTCTTATTTGGTTTAGCAAGATTCAAGGGGACAAGAAGAGCAAGTACATTATACTGTTGGATGAACCTGGTCTGAGTCTTCATGCGACTGCGCAAAACGATTTGCTTCGGTTTATTGACGAGAAGTTGGCTCCAGATTATCAAGTTTTATATACTACACATTCACCGTTTATGATTGATAGTTTGAAATTAAACGAGGTGCGCACAGTCTACGATTCGCAGGATCCAAAAATAGGAAGTGTTATATCTGATGCTGTACAAGAAAAAGATCCCGAAACGCTGTTTCCACTACAGGCGGCATTGGGCTATACTATAGCTCAAAATCTGTATGTTTCTCCCCGTAATCTTTTAGTTGAGGGCATATCGGATTTGGTCTATTTAAGCCATTTTTCCGCTGTGTTAAAAAACATAGGAATGGAAGGACTGTCTGACGACATTACAATTGTTCCAGTCGGTGGAGCAGATAAGATTGCAACTTTTATATCTTTGACGCGCGGCAATGAGCTTTCTACGGTCTGTCTGCTTGACACTTTTACCGATCAGAAGGCGGAGGCGCACTTAAAGCGCATGGTCGAGCAAAAAATCATTGCCGACAAGAAGATTCTATATTATCATACTGTATTGGGACAACCTTTTGCTGACATTGAAGATTTATTTGCGAAAGAAGAATATCTTGCATTGTACAATGGCGCATTTGGTACTTCATTCAAGGTCGCAGATTTGGGCGGCTCAAAACCTATTATGGCACAGCTAAAACGATTGAATGGCAATCAACAATTTAATCATTATACTCCGGCAAATTACATGGCAAAAAACATTGGAACGCTTACATTTTCAAAAGAAACGCTCAACAATTTTGAAAAAGTATTTGCTATGGTTAATTCTAAATTTGTTTGATTCCTTTCAAAAAGTTCCCGATGGTAGGTATTGCCTGTGAATTTGTACGCTCGGTAGAACATGCGGTTGAAAAGACTGTTTAACAACAGAATGTTTGAACCAAGATTAAGAAAAATACTCAATTTTCCTTTTCTCAAAAATTTTTTTTGCTTATTACAAGGAGGGTAAATAAAGGTAAGGTGCAGTTAGGGCTTGTTCATTAGAGTGAAGGCATTAAATCGTCACAAAAATGGCAATAAGTTGGCAGTAAAAAGCGGATGACTTGCAAATGACAATGTGCTATTATGATAGCGTCGAAAAGTGAAGCCAGTTTAAAAAGCCGTTTGGACAAAAAGTTCAAACGGCTTTTTTCTTTGCAAAAAATTTCAAGGAGGTAGGTGCCTATGTTGAAACAAAAAAGAGTCTGTAAAAGTAAGATGCTGATCTACTGGACGCTTGTCGGTATTGTTGCGGCGTTAATTGTCGTTATGCAACCGGTATTCGCTGCAGAACCCGAAACGATATGGGATCGATTCAGTTCTATCATGCGTGATGTCTACGGTCATATTGTCACAATCAGTACCATAGTGGCTGTGACGATGGCGGCGGTTGCGTTGATTGTGCGATTGGTTTCTCGCAACCAAAAAGCAGTAGATGAAGCTACGGCTTGGCTCAAACGCATTGTCATTACGTGGATTATCCTCAATTCGCTCGGCTTTATCGTTGCATACATTCAGCCGTTGATTGCGGGCGGCAATTTCGCAGGGTAGGTTAATAACGGAGAAAAAAGGGGGGTGATAACATTTGCTTGATTGGATATTTGACGGAATAGTCGGTTGGGTAAGCAGTGTCGTAACGAAACTGATGGACGCCGTTTCGGGTTTGTTCCTTGGTGCGCTCGGCACGGATATGACCGCAATGGAAGAGTATTTTCCCTTTGTTTCAAAGGCGTTCACGATAATTCAGTTTACCGCTTGGACGCTTTTGTTCTTAATTACAATATGGAAATTATTCCGAGCGTTCGGTGGACCGATAACCGAAGCGGAGAATCCGATAACGCTATTGGCGCGTGCAGCACTATTTGTGTTGCTGATTGGATTTGCCAAACCGGTGTTCCTATATATATTAAAAATAGCACGTGCGCCTTATACTGCGTTAATGGACATTGCAATGAATGGGGAAAACTTTACCTTCGCAGGCATTGAATCTACGTTGCGAAGCGGTCTCATATCGGTTGTAGCGGGGGTATCGATAGTAGGCTCATTGCTGATTATTATATTAATGGTAGCATTGGGTTGGAACTACTTCAAGCTTTTGCTTGAGGTGGTTGAACGCTATGTTGTGGTCGGAGTTCTCTGTTACACATCCCCACTGGCATATGTGATGGGCGCATCCAAAGACACAAGCCAAGTTTTTAAGTCATGGTGCCGTATGGTAGGTTCACAATTATTGTTACTGATAATGAATGTGTGGTTTTTAAGAGCCTTCAATAGTTCCGTTGGATATTACATAGGCAATGGCGGAGCTTTATCCAACGGACATGGAAGCGTATTCCTTTGGCTATTTTGCGCATTAGCGTTCTTGAAAGTCGCCCAGAGATTCGACTCTTACCTTGCTTCGATTGGACTTAACGTCGCGCAAACAGGTTCCGGACTTGGTATGGAACTTCTGGTCGCATCTCGTGTCGTAATGGGTGGACTTGGCGGATTCCGCAATGCGGGAAGCATGTTCCGCGGCGGTGGCGTAGGTCCGATCATGGGCGGTACAGGCATGGGCGCAGGATTTGCCGGAAAGTTTGCGGACAGATTTAAGGGTAACTCATATGTCCGTGATGCGGTAGTACAAGGCGGCGTTAGGATGGGTGCCGGCGGAGCAGTTGGCTTTATCGGAAGGGCTTTCGGAGGTCTTGCGGCAAAGAACGGGGCAACGCTTACCGGTGATTCGATAGCATCTGTAGCAAACCGACAGCCGAATGTTTCAGGCGGCATTGCGGGAAACATTGCAGACAGAAGTCTCGGTAATTATATGCCGCATTTGAAGGGTCGCTCCTTGAGCGGTACACAGATTACCGGCGGGCAAATTACAACTACGGCAACAGACCAGGACGGAAAAATATCATCGCTGGGGTTATATAATGCAGGTCAGTTTGAAAAACCGAACTCGCCTCATTCGCTTGTAACTGCCTCGGATGGAAGCCAGTGGTATCAGTTAGCCAGCGGCGAAGGTGCAGGTGCTTTTTATGGAACTCCCAATTTTACGGGTGCGTCAAGCGAAGCATCGCAGGTATCCACAATATTTCCGGGTATTGAGGAAGGGGCAACCTTTCGAACAGTCGGCGACGGGGTTTTGGAAGCGAGCGGATCTTCGGGCAATTCTTTGTGGTACAGCAGTGCCTATTTTGATGAACCCGAATCGCCGCATACCATAATGCAGTCTTCGGATGGCGTTGATTGGTATGCCCTGAAACCGAATTCCGAGCCGCCGGCGTTTGAAACGGGAGAAGAGGCAAAAGAGTATAATTGCGCGAAGTTTCGAGAGTTTATGCCGGGCTATGAGCAAGAAATTTCCTCGGTAAATTCTTCAAGTTGCCAAGACGGTCACTTTGAAGTACGTCACGGTGACGGAACAGGTACGGCGTTTTACGATGCAAACAGGTACGACACGCCGCGCGGCGACTATCGTACTTATGAAGATTCAAGCGGGAACCAGTGGTACGCAATTCATGGCGATCCGGCCGTCGAGAGAAGACCGGTGTATGAGGACGGTAAGCCTGTCTATGATGGCGAGAATATAAAAACCGTGCAGACTGAAACAGTACGCTACCGCGCGACACCAAATAGATTCAATGCACCGTCTAGCAGAAGCAGGAGTAAATTTTCTGCACCGAAACGTAAATAGAGGGGGGTGAGAGCATTGTCGGAACCTGAAAAACAACAAATGGGCGACGGCCAAGACAACTACGGGCAAGCAGCAAAACAGGTAGCAAATGTGGCCAAACAGGTGGGCAAGAATGCGGCTCAAAAAGCTGCGGCAAAGGGAGCTGAAGCGACGGTCAATGCGGCAACTGCGACGGTAAAAGCCGGGGCAACAGCGGGAAAAGCAGTTGCAAATATAGCGGTTGGCACTGCTGCCGGAGGACCTTGGGGCGCAATTATTTCTGCCGCATGGTCAATGAGGCACACTCTTTTCAAAGTTCTCATATGCATCTGCTTGGTCATTGTATTTATTGTTGTAACCGTTATTTCACTTCCGGCAATTATATTTGATAGCATTTTTGGGCTGTCGGGAGATTATTCCGGCAGTTCATTACGAGCCGCATATTCAGAGCTTTCGACAAACGTAACACAAACTATTAACGAGGGATATCGGTTTGCGCTAGACAAAGTTGATTCAATTATAAGAGAAGGAGACTATGACTTCGATAGCTCCATGGCGGCTCTTGAAGATAATTCAAACATAGATGAGGATTATGATATTTGCTATGCATTGTCCGTTTATTCGGCATCAATGCAACAATCCAACGTTAGCGCAGACAATATGGTCTATAAAATGAGAAACATAATAGATCAGATGTTTGTCGTCACTTACGAGGTTTTAAACGTTGAAATACCGATTTTTTCCGATTTAATGGAGATCATAGGAACCGAAATAATCAGCTTCGTCAAATGCGTTATACATCCGTTGACCGATTCATTCTTCTTGACTGCATTCGGGGTGGATGTTAACGCCAAATACGGTGAGTTCGATATCACCTACGGCGAAGCAATAGACTTCATGACGGACTCGCTAAGGCAGACGCTTCAAGGCGAGTCCAAATTTTATAAAAAGGAGGAGATATAATGGACGAAAAAGAAATGGAAAATATCTACGCGATACCCGCAAATTACACAGATTCGGGTAAAGTGTTAGGCGGAATGTTATCGCTGAGAAACATATTTGAGGCACTTGTGTTGGTACTCATTGCAGGTTTTGCAGAGTTTAAACTGATACCTATGCAAGACAACGTGCGCATCGTAATAATGGTTGTGACTTTGTTACCGACCGCGCTTGTTGCCTTAATGGGTATAGACGGAGAATCTTTGTTCCAGTATATCGGTCATGTTTTCAAATTCGTAAAGCGTCGAAGACGTTTGCACTTCAGGAAGATAGGAGATAGCCGTGAAATTAAAAAGTAAATCGGTTCAGGACTTTATCCCTATACGACGTATTAATCACGGGATTATCGAGACGACGGATAACCGCTATATAAAAATACTTGAAATTGAGCCTATAAATTTTATGTTGCGTTCCTCGGAAGAACAGGCGGGCATCATATCGTCGTTTGCAAGTTGGCTGAAGATTTCGCCAATCAAAATGCAATTTAAAAGCGTCACCCGGAGGGCGGATTCGGATAAATACATTGCTTTACTGAGAGAAGATATCGAGCGTGAAGATAATGAACGGTGCAAAACACTAGGCGAAAGCTACATAGAATTGATAAAAGACGTTGGGAACAGAGAAGCGCTTACAAGGCGCTTCTTTTTGATTTTCCAATACGATTCACAAAGCGCGCTGGGGGAGGACGCCGCTAAAATTTATGGCGCATTGCATACAGCAGAACAGAATGCACGGGCATATTTCTCGTTATGCGGCAATTCGATTTTACAACCGAATGATGCGGATGAGGCGGCAGCGGAAATGCTGTATATGTTTTTCAATCGTCGGTCATGCGTAGATGAACCGTTCACGACAAGAGTGGACAGGGTGGTCTTCGATACGACGGTAAGCCAAGGGAAATTTTTCGGCAAAGATCCCGTATCCGAAATTCCGATAGTCAACTTTATTGCCCCGCGTGGCTTGGATTTTTCGCATATCGCTTATATAGTTATGGACGGAAGATATTACTCATTTTTGTACATAAAGGGCGATGGATATCCGAGTAAAGTGCGGGGAGGTTGGATGTCAATGCTTGTCAATGCCGGAGAAGGTATTGACGTTGACGTGTTCCTTACCCGTGAAAATCGTAGCAGAACCATAGACAAAGTTGCGCAAAGGATTAGGTTGAATCGAACAAAACTCAAAGAAACTCAGGACACAAGCAGTAATTTTGAGGAGCTTACGAACTCAGTACAAGCAGGATATTATATTAAAAACGGCATGGCGAACAATAATGAAGATCTGTTTTATATGTCTATTTTTATAACGGTATCCGCAAAGACTTATGATGAATTGGCTTGGCGCAGACAGCAAATCACCGATGTTTTGAAGTCAATGGATATTTATGTCTCGGATTGCAGATTCAGGCAGGAGCAGGCTTTGAAGTCGGTAATACCGCTTGTACAAATTGAACCGAAGCTTGCAAAGCGGTCCAAAAGAAATGTTCTGACCGACGGAGCGGCATCGACGTACATGTTTACTAGCTTTGAGATGTCGGATGATTCGGGGGTATTGCTCGGCGTAAATCAACATAATAATTCGTTATGCATAGTGGATTTGTTCAACACAAAGAAGAACAAGAATGCAAATCTTAATTTAATAGGCACAAGCGGTGCGGGCAAGACTTTTACTCTTCAGCTTTTGTCGCTTAGAATGAGGATGCGGGGAATACAGTGCTTTACGATTGCGCCTATAAAAGGACACGAGTTCAGAAGGGCGTGTAACCGCATCGGCGGCAGTTTTATCAGTTTGGCACCCGGTTCTCAGCACAGCATAAATATAATGGAAATTCGGCATACGATAACGCCGGAAATGCAACTTATCGATGAGGTTGGTTACAGTGAAAAAGAATCGCTGTTAGCTCGTAAAATTCAGCAGTTGATGGTATTTTTCTCGTTGCTCATGCCTGATATGTCGTATGAGGAAGAGCAGATTTTGGATGAGGCTCTCATACTGACATATGCCGATTTCGGAATTACTTACGACAATTCGACGTTATATGAAGACGCCTCAGCAAATCCGCCCAAGATGAAGGTTATGCCAATCCTCGGAGATTTGCAGAAGCGGCTTAAAGAAAATAATGCTGCATATAGGATTAGCGTAATACTGAAACGTTTTGTAAGCGGTTCCGCCCAATCCTTCAATCGGCAAACCAATGTTGACCTGTCAAACAAGTATATAGTTCTTGACCTGTCGGAACTGAAAGGAAAATTGTTACCTGTCGGAATGATGATTGCCCTTGACTATGTATGGGATAATATCAAGTCAGACAGGACAAAAAAGAAAGCAGTTTTAATAGATGAAATATGGCAACTCGTCGGCGCGTCATCAAATAAGATGGCGGCCGATTTTTGTTTGACGATTTTCAAAACCATCCGCGGATTCGGCGGTGCAGCCATTTCGGCAACGCAGGATTTATCTGACTTCTTTGGCCTGGATGATGGAAAATACGGGCGTGCGATTATCAATAATAGTCAAAATAAAATCATTTTAAATCTCGAACCCGATGAAGCAAAGTATGTCCAAGACATATTTAAATTGACAAAGACCGAGTTGCAAGCCGTTATGCGATTTGAGCGTGGAGAAGCACTTATATGTGCAAATAATAACAAGATTCCGGTTGTTATTAAAGCTTCGGAAACCGAGAAGGAAATGATTACAACTGACCGAGAGGATTTAGAACAGATATTACGGAAACAGTTGAATTCGCATGGAGACAATTAATGAAAATAATTCCGATTCACTTGAAAGATGCGCAAGAATTCGTATCAAAATTTCATCGACATAACATACCTCCGGTAGGCGGAAAGTTCGCTATAGGCTGTGTTTCGGATAATATTTTATGCGGTGTTGCGATTTGCGGAAGACCTGTATCGAGGAAACTGGATAACGGTACTATTCTTGAAATTTATAGATGTTGTACCGATGGTACACGTAACGCTTGTTCAATGTTGTATGGAGCCTGCATCAGAATTGCGCGTAATATGGGTTATTCGGCAGTAATAACCTATACACTTGCCAGTGAAAACGGAGCAAGTCTTAAAGCCAGTAATTTTATCAATGAAGGTTTATCCGGAGGAAAAGAATGGAATGGGGAACGTAAACGTAATTATTATGTGGCACCAATGGAAAAAAAGATTCGTTGGAAGTATATATTATGAGTCTTGAAAGGAGGTGAACAATCATGCTTTTACAAGACGAAAAATATGTCGTCAAATGGCTATCACAGTATGGCGCGTTACCCAAACGGCAGTTAATCCGAATGCTGCAAAAGCCAAAAAATACCGCAGAGAAGATATTGAAAAACTTAAAAAGGGAGGCAATGATAGCTGATGTTTGCGGTGGATATTATCTGGGCTTAGACGCATTATGCCGTCCCGATCAGCGCAACATTATAGCCGTTTGGGTGCTGTTGAAATACATTCAAATGTTGGATCCGATGGCTCATTACCCTGCGGTATATCCGTCGCAACTGTTTTTTCTTAAGGGAAACACGGGCTATGAAATCGTAGTATTGTACGATGGCGAAGAGAATCTTTTGAGACTTTTGCAGCCGTCGGATGACTTAAAATATATCATTGTTCTTCCTGTAATATCGATGGCCGAGCGTCTTAAATTACCGAACGCCCCGTGCATTTTTGCTACTGTTGATTACCGTGGAGACGATGAACCGGAAGTAACTTTTTATTCCCAGGAGGATATAAATCATGCAAAAAAGTAATCAATTTATCAAAGTATTGAATCAACTTGATAAGCAACTTCAGATTGCTAAAAAGAAACTTGCCGATGTGCGACTGTTTTATGAAATGGGGCATATTGAATATGCGTGCGATGAATCGCTTGAAGTCGAAGAAGTAGTTGAAAAATCTGCATTGCTTGCACGCGCTTTGCCGGCATATACTGGTTCACCGAAAGCGGTGCAGGAAGTGGAACAAATAATAAGAAATACTGTCCCGATTGAAATTGGATTTACGAAGGAAGGATGGTTTTCGGTGAGGCTTCCGTTTATTTTACCTAAAAAAGAGTCGGGTAGTACGGATTATATCCGTAGCTATCTTTATCCTGCGATTAGGGATTTTTTTAAAGGGAAACAGCCCGTAAGATATACGGATTGCGTAGTCATATTCAGACATGTTTATGACCGCCAAAGACCGGAACGACAGTACCGCGATCACGATAATTTCGAGATAAATTTTGTAACCGATGCGATTGCTCTATATGTATTGCCGGACGATAATCCGATGGTTTGTACGCACTATTATTGTAGTGCTTCCAGTTCTGTAGAGAGAACTGAGGTTTACATAGTGCCAAAGCCTGATTTTAGACGTTGGCTTGACATTGAGCCGGGTATGCCCGATAAGGGGGTTTTGCTTTATAAAAACAGACTTTAAAGCATCAAAAAACAGGTGTAAAAAACAACATAAAATGAATGCTGAAAATTACACCTATTTCCTCTTTCTATAATATAAGATAAGCATTTTAAATGCAAAAATTACGCCATCAAGAGCAGTCATGATGGCGTAAAAATCTCACGGGGCTAAGGGAGGGAAAATGATTACTTTCCGTATCGGCAGTCAAATTTATAGGCTGGTAACTTTGCTTTCCGTTGTCGGAGAATACCCTGCGCAATCATTGCATTTGTTGGGGAATGTGCGCATGTACAAAGAACTTGTTGTGCGCTTAACAAACCGGCAAACAATACGCAGTCCCGAGTACGATGACCGGATAACGCCAGCCAGAGTTCTGAGTGTGTCAGGAAGAGGAAAAAGCAAAACAATCCGGTTGTACCGAGGAGTGCTTCCAATACTGAAATGGATAGGAGCAGATGAGTATTATATGAATAGATTTCGAGCTCATAAGTTTTCCGGAGATAATAACCATAAAGAAAGGAATCATCGCGTGGCGGAAGCTCTTGCAATGTTTATGGGAGCAGGATTTGAGTTTAGGGAATACAAACTTCCTCACCTTCAAAACGCTGAAATTCGCCATTTGAATTTTAACTGCCCAAGTTTCTATACGGCGCAGTGCATTAAACAAATAGGCGTTGCCGAGATAAACAAAACAATGTTTACAAGAATGGTAGGCGCAGTCTTTACAGGCAATACATGTTATGCCGTTTATAATACCAGGAACTCAGTAATGAAGTGGTGTGGTAAGGGGGAATGCAAGGCAAAGAGCGACCTTGACGAAGTTGTGCGGTTAAACACTGAAATCAGTTATGTGGATTCTGCCATACTTTTTGGTGCCTCGGATAATGTGGCGATAGAGACTCTTAAGGAAACCGAACGAAATTATAGACTTGAATTACGCTTTGACGGAATTTATAAGTATGTTCATTTTGTGCCTCTAAATGAAGTCGGTATGCGGCAACTTGGATTGTTTTCAATACCGAATTGGAAAGAGCGGATACTGGATATGTTATTTGAACCAGAACAACGCTCTTACGGTATAGGGGCATTTGAATATGATGCTTATGTGGACGGGGTTTATGTGTTGTCACATTTAGACGGCGACATAGCGAGGTTAAGGCGTTTCAAAGATGGAATAGATTTGACAAAAGCAAAATGCGAAGTATTGTGCTTTGAAGATCAAGTGGCTTTTATGAGAAGATACATAGGCAATCTTGCACAAGTACGAGTTCTTAACAGGTCAATTGTTGAGGCTGAATTAAATCTGAAAAGGAGGGACATTTTTGAAGAAAATTAAATTAACCGGACGAACAATCATCATTATTATTTCTTTAGTTCTGGGATTGCTCGCCTTGCTATATCTATGCGGCGCGCTAAGTCAGTTATATAGGAACTATGCGGATTGGGACAGTACGGGCGGCGTAGTCGGTGAAACCTCAGTCAAACCTGTAAACTGGAATCCGTTTGTGTGCATCGGCGAGGCGTTCTCTCCCGAAGGATTAAAAGGTCTTTTTGCAGTCTTACTGACCGGCGGATTGATTTTTGCTGTCGTCAAACTTCACGACAGGTTTGACAGCAAGGACAGAGATGAACGCGGTTTTGCGAAGAGCAGGTCAGGTGCATACGGAACAGCATCTTGGATGACCAAGAAGGAGATGAAAGAGAACCTTGAGATAGCAACTATAGAGGACGCCGAAGGAGTCATTCTGGGCGAACTGGACGGCAAGGCTGTATGTATGCCGAAAAACACTCAACTCAACAGGCACATAGCGATTTTCGGTGCGTCAGGCACGATGAAGTCCAGAGCAGTAATCCGAAATGCCTTATTTCAGGCATTAAAGCAAAATGAATCCGTAGTGGTAACCGATCCGAAAGGTGAATTATATGCTGATACCGCTGAACTTTATAAACAGAATGGGTATGAGGTAAAGATTTTCAATCTTGTCAATCCTAAACATAGCGACTCATGGAACTGTATGTCAGATTTAGGAGGCGATACTCTGATGGCGCAGGTATTGACCAATGTAATCATCGCAAATACCGGTTCCGGGAATGGAGACCATTTCTGGGACAATGGGGAAGCTAATCTTTTGAAAGCACTGGTTTTGCTGATTGACCAGGACAGAACCATAAGCGTAGAACACAAACATCTTCCCGCAGTTTATCATCTGCTTACGCAGACAGGAGAGCGAGAGCTTACGGGCCTTTTCGAGAAGTTGCCGATAAACCATCCGGCTCGCGCACCTTTCAATTTGTTTTTGCAGTCCAGCGACACGGTGCGTTCCGGAATTGTGTTGGGACTCGGTACGAGATTGCAAGTCTTGCAGAATAAAGCAGTACAGGCAATCACGAGCAGTTCCGATATTGACCTCACGGCACCGGCTAAACGAAAATGCGCATATTATATTGTCTTGAGCGACCAGGACACAACGATGTCATTCTTATCTTCGTTGTTCTTTTCGTTTTTATTTATAAAACTGACTCGCTATGCCGATTCGCAAGAAAACCGTTGTTGCGATGTCCCGGTCAATTTGATCCTCGATGAGTTTAACAATGTCGGCAGGATAGGAGGTGCGGAAGACGGCTCGGATTTTGCGCGTTCGCTCAGTGTATGCCGCTCGAGGAACATTCGGGTTATGCTTGCAGTACAAAGCCTTGGACAGTTACAGAATCGGTATCCGAACAATCTTTGGGCAGAAATAATCGGCAACTGCGACATACAATTGATGCTTGGTTGTACAGATGATGTCAGCGCAGAATATTTCTCGACGCGTAGCGGGGAGATGAGCATCGAAGTGAATTCAACGATGACAATGCGCAAGACGATTGCGATTGCTCAGATGATTCCCCAATACCGACATGTGGAGGGGCAAGGGCGAAGGAAGTTGCTAACGCCTGATGAGGTACTGAGATTACCGAATGAGGAAATGCTTTGTATAATACGCGGATGCAATATTTTAAAACTTAATAAACTTGATTATACTAAGCATCCGTTGTCAAAGTTAATCCATAAAACCTCGGTATTCAATTATTGCCCGAGAGCCTCGCCCTATGCGGCTAATGGTGAAACATATACTGAAACGGTGCCGGTGCCGTTACCGAAAGTAAGCACACCGGAAGAAGTAAAGCCGAATAAATCGAAAAAAAAGATGTATAGTTCGGCAACCCCGCCGAGCGACTTTTAGGTTCGGCAGTAACAAATAACACGCCTGTCTTCACGACGGGCGTTTTTATTATAAAAATTTTAAATTTAAAGGAGAAATCTATTATGACCAAAAAAGAACAAAACAATGAAAAACTCGAACCTCAGACTGATGCCGAAATCGTAGCAATGCATGAAGAGAGTGTGGAGGCAGCGGCGGAAGAAGAGAATCTTGCTCCCCATACCGACAACGGTACAGAAATGATTATGCTTGATGCGAGTACGGATATAGAGTCCGAAGCGGAAGCGTCGGTTGAACCTAAGAAGGTCGTAAAGCGCAAGAAAAAAACCGAAGAACAGTCTGATGAAACTCAGGACCCCGAAACGGAGACAAAACAAAAGCCCGAAAAGAAACGCGCTTCCGTAAAACCGATTCAGGTTATCTCCATCGATGAGCAGCGCAGTGTCGAAACTGATGCGGACAAAGAGAGAAACGACTTGATTGACCTCATGGAATCTCTTCGCGCAGGTAAAATTCTTGCGGGAACCATTCAAGGGGTAGAGCGCTCATCCGACAACCGCTCTATGGCAGTCATTTACCACGGCGCATACAAAATCGTTATTCCGGCGGAAGAGACGGTTATATCTCCCGATGATTATCGCGACCAGGATCCCGCCGACGTTCTGCATTACTTGCTTACAAAACGTCTCGGCGCAGAAATTGATTTTGTAATAAAGGGTATCGACAAAGAGGCAAATGTTGCGGTGGCAAGCCGTTTGGACGCGATGAAGGCCAAACGTAAGCAGTATTACTTCGGAACAGACAGGGACGGCAACAATCTTCTGTATCCGGGACAGTGTGCTGAGGCGCGCGTTGTATCGGTTATACGTGCGGGTATCTTTGTGGACATTTTCGGCGTGGAGGTGTACATTCCGCTCCGTGAACTTAGTTACCAGCGCATTATGAATGCTACCGAGTATTTCAGACCGGGGCAGAGGATTCTCGTCAAGATTCTTGATTTGGACAGAACCGACCGCAACAATATCAAAGTTACGGCGTCGGTCAAACAGTCGGCGGAAAATCCGTATGAAAAAGCTATGCGCCGTTACGTTGTGGACAACCGTTATGTAGGCACGGTAAGCATGGTAGATACCAACGGCGTATTTGTGGCTCTCGACGGCGGAGTCGATTGCCTGTGCAGTTATCCCAAACGCGGCAGACCGCCCAGAGGTGCGAGAGTAACCGTTCGCATTCTCGGTATCAACCACGAAACCAATCGCATCTGGGGAGCAATCACCCATATTGCAACACCCAATTAAATTTAAAGGAGGGCAGCATATGAAAGTTAAAACAAGAAATAAAATCGTTACCGCGCTGTTGATAATTTTGCTGGCCGTCGCGTTGAGCGTAGTAGGGATAACCTATGCCGGTTCAACAACGGTGTATGCGGCAGGCAATACGGGCGTTCAGACGCTTACAGGCACAGAGTCAGTTACACATAATGCCGCGAATGACTTTGCAACAACGTATTATGAAAACTATTATTTTGATACGGGCATTAAAATTTACGGATTGCTTAACACTGGCGCGGGCAGTTCTGGAAATACAATTAGAGTTGACGGAAACGCCGTTACGATTGATTTTTCCGGCGCAAATCAGTTACATATTCCAACGGTAAGCGAAAAGACTGCGATTCCGCCTATCGTAACTTTATATGAATATACATTTCAAATTTTAAGTGGAAGCTCGGTCAAGTGGTATGCAAAGTTCAATCATTCATCCTATAGTAAAGATGTTATTGAAAACGGCAAATCTACAACAAAAACATTTTATACTAAGACAATTAATATCAACGGTAAATCGACCGTAACGAACAGCGAGAGCAGTACATTTCACTCATTCGTTGTTTCGGATTTCGGTACAAACGTTGTTAATTTATCGGATGGACATTATACTATTAAAATCAGCAGTGAATTTTATTGGGCATATATAACAAGTAATTTTCGCGTGCCCGGTTATTCATCTACTGCTACTCTTACAGGAACATTGATTGTCGATACGACAACTCCGACTATCTCAATGAAGGGTTATACGAGTGGTAGCACAACTGCAAACGGCGCGAATAAGAATGAACGCGTAACGTTCACGGCAAGCGATACAAATTTTTCACGTATATATTATAAAACTCCGACATCGGGTTCTTATACATACACCACGAGCAAAACATACACGTCCGGTACAACTAACGGTTGGTACTATGTGTATGCGGTAGATACTTTAGGCAACAAGAGTTCGGAATATTCGTTTTACTATGATAGCGTAATGCCCACGGGAACGATTTACAGTAACGGCACTAAGGTAGCAAGCGGCAGTTATGTGGGAAAGAGTTTTTCGTATTCAGCAACAGATAGCGGTAGCGGTATTGCAAAGCTTTACTACAAAACGCCCACAAGCGGAATTTACCAACAGTATTCGTCAGGGACGATTATTCCAGCAAATGCAGGGGACGGATGGTACTATTTTTATGCAGTAGACAATGCGGGCAATCAGTCCGCGACCTCATCGGTTTATCTTGAGACGGCGTCTCCGCTTGTCGAAATCTATCGCAATGGCAGTCTTGTATACAGTAAAACCGTAAGTTCTGCAGGAACGTTTGATACAAATATATATCTCAATCCCAACGACAAGATTCGTATATCATGCGATACTTCTTCCGGAAAAGCGACTTGCAACTATACGCTTGACCAAGATATAACGATAGGCAGTTCCTATTCGGGGAACAGTTATACCATCACACTTACGACGGTAACCGGTATTAAGGCAAATTTCAATTACCATATTGTTCGTAATAAACCTGTCATCCAAGTAGGAGGCACAACTTATCAAAGCGGAACGATTTTGCATTTGAAGGAAGATTCGCTTGTGACGTGGAGTTGTGACAACGTAATCGCTGCGACAGAGAATACGGGTATTAGCATCAGTTCTGAGGGTGATGTAAACATTGATGAGTTTATAAAATACTCAGACGGGAAGAGCAAGACGCTTTCTACTCCGGCTAACACAACCACCAAATATGATTTGATGCTTAACGACCGCGCGGGGAATGAAAGTAACTTTACGGTTTACATTGACAAAAAAGCACCCGAAGGAGAATGGAGAACGGGCGAAAAAACGCTCGCAAACGGCGGCTATACAAATAAATCGTTGAGTTTTGTATTTACCGAACCAGGCGTAACGGCGACATACTCATTCAATGGCGGGGAATATGTAGCTTACACAAGCGATATGGCTTTGACCGCAGACGGAACCTATAAAATTATTCTTACCGATCTCGCCGGAAACAAAAGCAATTTCTCGGCGCACATTGATACGGTCAAGCCCGAAGGAAAACTTTATGCCAATTATAAGCCCGTCGAAAGCGGAACGGTAACAAATGAGAACGTATATTTCACTTGGGACGGTGAGGCAACGGCAACGATGAATGGGCAGCCTTATACCAAAAATACGGTTTTGTCCGATGATGGGATTTATCGTTTTGTATTGACCGATCTTGCCGGTAACAGGAACGATTACATAATTGAGATTGATACCGTCGGGGCAAGTGAAAATATGAACCGACTCATCGGAGACAGATCCTACACTGTTTCTAAATGGTATGTCGTGGAATTTGACGGCCAAACGAAAGCGTTTGCAACTTATGAAAGTGCGCTTGAATATGCGTGCCAAAGAGAATTTGAAAAATCTGTGGCTTCGCTGGAACTGAACAACGTTGCAGAATTCACCCAGTATCACCTTGTTGCATCACGCGGCAATCCAACCGATGACGTTCGAATAGGAACCTACTGGAGATATAAGTCACAGGCGAATGCGGGCAGTGAACTGTATTATTTTGACCGTGATTTGCTTGATGAAGTCATTACCTTCTACGCCCAGAACTACATCTCGAATGTGAAGTATTTTACGCTTGATGATGCGGAGGAGTATGATGGATTTGCGGATAACATGTACGACAACTTGTGGACGGGCTCCGATGAAATCAAAGCGCCCTGCGTGAATGGGTTTACCTTTGAGCAAACGGACAGCACGGCAATATATGCACGGTTCGTCGGCAGTGCAGAAGAAAAGAAATCCTTTGAGTTTGGAATTTCATTCGGAGAACAGTTCTCCGTAACCGGACTCTATGAGATCACCGAGGTGGACGGTGCGGGAAATACAAATGTCTACATGGTATTCTTGGATAAGACATCGGCTACGCTTGTTGTTGACGCGGAAGTGTTCGGCGAAGAAAGAAATAGAACTCTGCACATTACCGCAGAAACGGTTGCGAGCATCAAAGCGTACTATTACAAGTCATTTGCAATCAAAAGTGTGGTGGACAACGATCCTTGGGTAACGCTGAAGATCTCAAATGA
>CANQCZ010000014.1 GCA_947591215.1 uncultured Bacilli bacterium
ATTGCTTTTATTATATAGTTTCCTTTTTTTTACTTTATTTCTCCGAAATTTTTCGAGGTAATTTTCAAAAGACGGGAAGAAAGTGGAAAAGGGAATAAATTGAAAGAAAATAATAAATTTGATAAAATAAAAATGTCCTTAAAGAACACCAAAAAAGCATAATGAAAAGAAAGTGTCGAAAAGTTCAATTGAAATTGCAACACTTTGGAAGAGATTAAGCTATTAGATGTTCAAGAGGATAAACACTCATGGTTTAATGGTTGGCAATGAGTGTTGGTTTCAACAGAACTTCATCTTTTGGAATGAGATGAATGTTCAATTTGTTTAATAAGTCTTTACAAAACGTATTGGCAAAGACGGCATAGGGAGTAGAAAACTCTAAGCTCGAGGCGTAGAATTGATATGTGAGAAGATCAAATCTACGTCTTTTTGAGTTAAAGAATCAAAAGATTTTCCTTTAGGTAAAATGTAACGAATAAATTCGTGATTTTAGAAAAGAAGGTAAGCGGAAAGTAGTAATGCTTGAAACCTCCTTAAATTAGGAAACGGAGTTAGTGATGGGCGACAATCACTTATTCCATTTAAAAGGTAAAATTGATACAGAACGAGTTGAATTTCATTTAGAACGTTTACAAAGTTATACGGAACGATTTGTATGTATAATTTGCTACGTTAAAAGAACTATATTGGCACAATGTGTCAGTCTGTTTTTTTGCTGAGTTTGATATCAAACTTTAGGTGTTGGAAGGATATTCTAGTTTATGAAAAAAGTGGCAAATTAAATATAAAAGCATCAAAAATTGCCTCATAGTCTATCGATTATTCTCGCAAAATATACTATAATTTGTGAGAATACGAAAGGGAGTGTGAGAATGAGATACTTTGATTATTCAAAACTTAAAGACAGGAAATGGCCTAAGGAAGTAGTTAATTACGTAGGATTGATTCACGAATATAAAGGTAGACAGCAACTTTATTTAAAGCAAAAGCCAGAAGAACTTAGCAAATTGGTGGAACTAGCCAAAAGACAATCCACTGAAGCTAGTAATGATATTGAAGGCATTAGAACTACGAATTCTAGACTACTTCAGTTGATGAACGATAAGATCACTCCTAAAAATCTTAATGAAAAAGAGATACTTGGATATAGATATGCACTTAACTTGGTTCATGAATCCTTTGAATATATTCCAATTAGAAGTAACTATATACTTCAAATTCATAAGGAAATGTATCGTTTTATGGATGTGACTTTTGGTGGTAACTTCAAAGATACCCCAAATGAAATAGTTGCCATACATGAAGATAGTGTCAAAGAAGTTATATTTAAACCATTAGAGCCGTTTGAAACTCCGACCGCTATTGAAAGTTTGTGTGAAGAATACAATAAAGCGATAGGGGAATATGGAATTGATCCACTATTGGTAATACCGATTTTTATCCATGATTTTTTATGCATCCATCCATTCAACGACGGAAACGGAAGAATGTCTAGATTACTTACCACATTACTTCTTTATAAATCGGGATTTGTGGTTGGCAAATACATTTCCTTAGAGAAGAAAATCCAAATCACTAAACCAGAATATTATGAAGCTTTAAGCGAAAGTTCAAAGGGATGGTATGAAGAAAACAACGATGATACTGCTTTCGTCAAATATTTACTTGGCACTATTTTAGCCGCTTACCGCGATTTTGAGGATAGAGTGAATGTCGTTTCTAAGAAACTATCTGCACTTGAAATGGTGAAAAATGCTGTTAGTCAGAAGATTGGTAAATTCACTAAGAGCGACATCATGGAATATTGTCCAGAGATAGGGTCTAGTTCAGTCGAATCATCCTTAAAACAACTATGCAAAGAAGGAATAATTGAAAAACGTGGTGGCGGACGTTCAACTTACTACGTGAAAATAAAATAAACTCACATTAATTTCGTGTTTTGGGAGAATGAAATCCTTTTTGGGAGATTAACTGACCAAATTATTTTGTTATAGAATGAGTGATATTAATAATAATACTATTTTGAGATGTTAAAATTACAAAATTGATTTTAAAATTCTCGTTTTTAGCGTCAATAATTTTTACATGTCCTAAAAAAAGGACATTATCGTTGCTATACTTATTCTAGGAAAATGTTAAAGTTTTATTACTTATGGTATAAATAAAGTTGGTGAAAATATGATTCCAAATAAAAAAAGTTCAATTTTGTTGGTACTCAAAGTATTAGAAGAATATACTGATGAATAACATGCCGAAATTGCCAACAAAATCGAAACTTTATATGGTATCGAAATTGAAATAAAAAGTATCGGCTTTTCTTTACAACTATTAGAAGAATTGGATTACGATATTGCAAAAAAATCTAAGGGTGGTTTTGCCCTTTTATCTAGAACATTTGATGAAACTGAAGCAACTTTTTTGATTGATGCTGTATTTTCAAGTAAAAGCATCGATGGCCGAAAGGCTAAAAAGCTAAGTGATTCCAAATTTAAATGTTTTAGTATATATAAAAAAAAGATTTTTCATATATTTATAAATCAGCAGAAATAAATAGAACAGATAATAAAGAAGTTTTTTATAATATTAGTGTCATTCAGGAAGCTATTAAACAAGATAAGAAAATTAGTTTTCAATATCTGACATATGAAATAAAGGTAATAAAATATTTAGAAAAGATGGTTTTCGATATGTTGTTTCACCATATTTTTTAATAAATAATTTTGGCAGATACTATCTTTTATGCAGCTACAATGAAAAGTATCGCCCATTGCAAACATTTAGAATAAGATTATATGGACAATATTGAAATTAAAAGCGACTGTGACATCATAAAATTAAACAACTTAAAGGATTCAGAAAAAGATTTTTCAATAACTAAATACATTAATGAATACATTTATCTTTTTACCGGAAAAATTATAGAAGCAACGCTTGAATTAAATAGTTCTGATTGCATTCAGTTTATTAAAGATTGGTTTGGTGAAAATGTTGATCTCATTGAAACAAATGATAAAATCTTTGCACAAGTAAAATGTAATGAAACTGCACTTTTTTATTGGGTAATGCAATATGCAGATTGTGTTAAAGTTATAAAACCAAAGTCGTTTGTTGCAAGAGTTAAAAATGGGTTAAGAGATGCCTTAGCTAAATATGAATGAGTGTAAAAACAAGTAGTACAAATTATATTTGTTAAAACAATTAAAGAAGACAATTACAAGAAGAATGTGCCAACATTTTCATCAATTGGAACGACAAAAAAATGCTTTTGGAAAAAGAGGGGATTTATCCATGAGGTAACCACTCATCAGACGATACGGATAATAGCCACTGATTGGATAATCGTAGAAATGTATTATATTTAAGCACGATGAATTTTGCTTGTCATAAATTAAAGGAGAAAAAATCATGACTGAAGCTATGAAAAAAACTTATTTACATATGCGAAAAAAGAATTGGCGCAGGATGCTTTTTTATGTTGTTTGTTTAACAACTATGTCGATGATACAATAGGTCCAGTTGTATATGCGTTTTTGCAAGAATTTTGTGGATTAGAAGATAATGAAAAAATCACAAATTTGGTTTCTATTACTCAATGATACAAAATTGACATAACCATTTGGTTTGAAACAGATAAAGCTAAATATGGGCTTTTGGAAAAATATAATAAC
Source organism: uncultured Bacilli bacterium (assembly GCA_947591215.1). Classification (GTDB taxonomy): domain Bacteria; phylum Bacillota_I; class Bacilli_A; order RFN20; family CAG-449; genus CANQAG01. Next base: position 3,669 of record CANQCZ010000014.1, read on the forward strand.
CGTACTGAATCCGAAAAAGAACGTAAGTTATTTAAAATTTATTACAAGACAGGATAGTATTTTATTTAAACATACTTGATTTTCTATTAAATTAAGAGTTTTAATTAATATAGATGAAAGAGGTAGGAGAAAGCAAATGAATAATAAACTTAATAATAAGGTTAAAGAATTTTTAGCAAATACTGATGCAAAAGACGAAAAAGAAATGAATGAAAAATTGCAAGAATTTTTTCAAAAATACAATGCCGGTGAAATAAAATATGAAAATACAATATTGGATGATGCTTATGAACTATTAGAAAAAGCGGAAAATGCTAAATCTAAAACACAAGCTATAAAATATGCAAAAGAGGCATATGATATGTGTCATGATTGCTTTGATGCAGTACTATTTCTTTCACAATTAGAAAATAATCCTTTAAAAAGATGGAAACTATTAGATGAAGGATTAAAATTTGAAAAAGACAAATTAGAAAAAGAAGGATATTTTAAAAATAATATTGGACGTTTTTATGGAATACTTGAAACTAGGCCATATATTAAGGGGTTATATGCAAAGGCAAATTACTTAATTTTAGATGGTAAAATAAAACAAGCACGCGATGTTTGTAAAGAAATTCTTAAATTAAATGAAAGTGATAACACGGGTGCTAGATATTTACTTATGGCAATATATGCGTATTTAGAAGAAGAAAATGATCTTCTTGAACTATACAAAAAATATTCTGAGGAGAACTTAGAAATGCTATTTCCATTATTTGTACTTTATTATAAGCAAGGAAATGATACGAAAGCTAAAGAGTTTTTAGATCGAATAAATAAAGCTAATCCTAATTTTATAAAATTCTTTAAAGGTACAATGAAAGAAAATAAATATGTTCCAGAAGGATATTATTCTAGAGGAGATTCGTCGGAAGTTAAAATGTATTTTAGACAATATGATTTTCTTGTTGATACTATGCCCACGATAGATTATTACATATTAGAAAATAGTAAAAAGAAAAAGTAGTTACATTTTGGTCAATGCGAGGCCTTAAGTTTTCGTGGTTTTGGGTACTTGAAATCTTCGGTGCACCCGAATATTATAACAAACAGAATCTACGTAAATCTAAAATTGCAAATTTGAAGCAATTTATGTTTTGTTTATTGGTGAAAAATCTATAGTGCAGATCAACAATATGTTTTTTCTTTATAAAACTAAGAGGTAGCATAATATTTTCTTGTTTTTAATTTTATATTTGACAGTTAAAGCAAAAAGAAACGATTAAAAGTGGCTAAATGAAGGCGATTTTATGCATTTTCAGTTAATACAAAAATGTTGTCCCGTTTTCATTTTTTGGATAAAGAAATAATCTTTTAATACTAGAAAGACCATAAGTTTCACGATTTAAAGATAAGAAAGAAATAGATTGATACAAATGTGTCTATTTTTCTTATATAATGGGATGAAAGGAGATTAATTTTATGATTTTAGATGAAAATTACACTTTATCCAATGGTATTAAAATTCCTAAAATTGGTTTAGGAGTATGGGAAATACCTAATAAGGAAGCTATAGAAGCAGTTAAATCGGCGCTTAATATTGGATATCGTCACATCGATACTGCTGAAGCCTACGGAAATGAAGAAGGTGTCGGTTTAGCTTTAAAGCAATCAAATTTAAATAGAGAAAAAGTGTTTATTACTTCTAAAATTCCGGCGGAAATTAAGGATTATCACTCAGCAAAAAAAAGTATCGATAATTCATTAAAACGTTTAGGAACTGATTATATTGATTTAATGCTGATTCATGCACCACAACCATGGCATTTGTTTGGACAGCCGAATCGATATTTCAAAGAAAATGTTGAGGTTTACAAAGCTTTAGAAGAAGCGTATGAAGCAAAAAAAGTAAAAGCGATTGGAGTTTCTAATTTCCTAATTTGTGATTTGGAAAATATTTTTAAAAACTGCAAAATTAAACCAATGGTCAATCAAATTCTTACGCATGTCAATAATACGCCATTTGAACTCATCGAATTTTGTAAGAAACATGATATTGTCGTTGAAGCATATTCGCCGATTGCTCATGGTAATGCGCTTAATAGTGAAAAGATTAAAGCTATGGCTGAAAAATATAAAGTCAGTGTTGCACAACTTTGCATCAAATATACTTTACAATTAGGACTTGTTTCATTGCCTAAAAGCGCTAATTACAATCATCAAAAACAAAATGCTGAGTTGGATTTTGAAATTAGCGAAGAAGATATGAAATTATTGTTTTAAGGATTATTGCTTGCTAATCTTCTTACTTTTGTTGTTTTTTCTGATTAAGAAAATTATTAAGCAAGCAATGGCAGCGATGATAATAAAAGGTGCACTATAAGCTAAGAAAGAGACAAAACCAAGCCCGAGGGATGCTAAATAATCCGGATAATCACCTAAAAAACTAGATTGCTGACTATCGTATTGATAGTAGTCGATTGTCACTGTGGCATAATCAACTTGACCATTTAAGGAATCAAGTTCAGCATAAAGATATTTTAAATTTGAATTAATATCATCAAGATGAGAAGTGATTTGAATGATATCGTTAATAGAAGGATTTTCTAATTCGGCTAACATCTTTTCATATGCGGCTTTAGAAGCTTCGTAAGTTTCAATGCTAGCCTGTATTTTGTTATAGGTGGAAGTAACGTCTTCGGTCGATATCGACTTATTAGTTATCCCTTCGTTTGAATCGATGGTGTTTAAAAAATCGTTTAACTTGTCGGTTGGAATTTTATAAACATATGTCGCGTAATAATTGCTTGAATCATTTGAACGTGAAATATAACCACCAAGTGTTATCAAATTGGAATTTATCGATTTTATAGTTTCTTCGACATTAGAAGATCTAATAGTATATTGAACGTTATATATAACTTTTCGTGACGAATCAATGACCAATTGATTGTCGGGTTCCAAGGCGCTTCCATTGCCACCTGTGTTCTCACCCTCATTTGGATGATATTCGGTCGAATTGCCGGAAGCACAAGATACAAGTGTGATAAAAGAGAGTAATATTGCAACAACAATTTTCAATTTTTTCATAAGTTTTTACCTCCTATTAATTAGTACATTATGATAGATGCAACGAAAAAAACCAGCGATATTGCCATTGAGTAAGGCGCAAAAATATTTTCTTTTTTGATAATTGTTAACGCTAAAATAAAACTTATAAGCGTTGTAAACAATCCTAAAGGAAATAAACGATAAGTAATCAATGAAATACAAGCAAGAACAAAGGCGATAATATCTCTATATTTTTCGCGTTTTCTTTTTTTGTTAGATAATTCTTGTAATGTTTCATTACTTACCATTGAGGAAGATTCTCGCCCGATAATGGTATCGGCGGAAACGTTTAAAACCTTACATAAAGTCTCTAATTTATCTAAAGTCGGTATAGTTTGGTCGGTTTCCCATAAGCTAATCGATTGCCTAGACACTTCGAGTAAATTAGCTAAATCTTCTTGTGACATATTGCTTTTCTTTCTCGCATTAGCGATATTTTGTCCAATGTTCACTTTTATCACCTCATCGTTATTATAGACTTTTGTCTCCTTGCAAAGTACCAATTGACAATTGGAATTTTGTCTAGTCACGCTTGCAAAACTATTGTATCTTAAAAAATTTATAATGTAAACTTTTGATAAATTAAAGAAAATATAATTAAACGTGATAGTAAAATTAGACGATTTTTGGATAATAAAGTTTTTATTTTTTTGTAAAATAAAAGCGTATATTCTTTTAAAATGAATATGATATAATTAAATATAGTATTGACGAGGTAACTATGACTAAGCAACAAAGAAAGTATTTGATAAATATTGCTTTATTGATTGCTGTGACCGCTTTGGCACTTTTTTTTGTGTTAAAAGATGATCCGACCGCTATTTTTGAAGCGATTGCTAAAGCTGATTATCGTTATCTTATTTTAGCGGGAGCATTAATGCTCGTTAGTTTTGCAATCGACGGTTTAATTCTTACAATACTGGCGAGGTTATATAATCGCAAATATAAATATTACAAAGGTTTTTGTAATGGGATGATCGGAACTTTTTTTAACGGAATTACACCTTCGTCTAGCGGTGGACAATTTGTTCAAGCGTTTACTTTTTCTAAGCAAGGAATAAAAATAACCAATGCAGCTTCGATTTTGTTTATGCAATTTATAGTTCATCAGATAGTTATAGTTTTATACGGCATTTTAACTTTTGCTTTTAAATTTAGTGAAATGTCTGCAATTTCCGGTACTTTCAATTTGTTTGGTTTTGAATTTAACGTCATCGGACTATCAATTTTAGGTTTTGTTATTAATTCCTTAGTGATCGTCGGTCTTTTCTCTTTAGCGTTTTCAAAAAAAATTCATAAATTAATTGTCAATAGCGGAGTCAATCTTTTAGCCAAAATGAAAATAATAAAAGATCCTGAACAAAAAAGAATCGATATCAATACGAAAGTTGAAACATTTAGAATTGAATTTAAACGCTTATCGTCAAATATCAAAATTCTTTTGGTGGTAATCGCTTTAAAATTTGTGCAATTGACGATTCTTTATTCGATACCTTTTGTAATGGGCATGGCGCTTGAAATAAATATGACCCACAATTTATTCGAAGGTATCTCCTTAGCTAGTTTCGTAAGCATGGTTACTTCTATGGTTCCAATTCCTGGTGCTTCAGGCGGTGCTGAATTAGTGTTTACCGTGATGTTCCGTCAATTCTTTGATGGCACTATTCCCACTGTCAATGCGGTTAACCTCTTGTGGCGTGGATTTACTTTCTATTTCGGTTTATTCTTGGGAGCGATAGTTTTCTTCTCGTATCACGAATCGCCCAAACAAGAAGCTTATCGTGCCAATACAAGAACAATGTTAGAACTTGAAATCATCAATCTAGCCGAATATCGAAAAAACAAAACTAATGAAAAAGAAGTTAAAATTGAACCAATCAGAGAAGATCAGATTGAAGATCATTTTAAAAAATTGAAAGAAGATCTCAAAGATCAATTACATGAAAATGAATTGGCTGTTAAGCGTGAAGATGAGGAAAAGAAGAAATGAGAATCGGTTTATTCAGTGATACCTACCCTCCGGAAATTAACGGAGTTGCAACTGCGACAAGCACATTGGCGGAGATTTTCAAAAAACACGGACATGAGGTGTTTGTCATCACTACAAATCCATATTCCAACCATGTGATTTACGAGGATAATATCATTCGAATCCCTGGAGTAAGGCTGAAAATGCTTTATGACTATCATCTGGCATTTTTATTTAATCGTAAGGCGGCACTTTTGATTCGCAAGATGAAATTAGATGTCATTCATATTCAAACGGAAATCGGAATCGGAATGTTTGGGAAAATTCTGGCTAAAAGATATGATATTCCTTTGGTTTATACGTATCATACGATGTATGAAGATTACACTTATTATGTTACAAGAGGGCATTTTGATCGGGCGGCCAAAGCGATTGTTAAACGATTTTCCAAGACGATGGCCGATTCGTGCTCGGAATTTACAACGCCTTCACAAAAAACCAAAGAAGCTTTAAGAGGCTATGGTGTCAATCGTTATATAAATGTGGTTCCCAATGGAATCGACATTAAAAAATTTGATCCGGCACAATTTTCTCCGGCAGATTTTGATGATTTTAGAAAAAAACATCATCTTGAAAATAAGAAAATTCTATTATCCTTAGGAAGAATAGCCAAAGAGAAATCTATCGATTTTTTGATTCGGGGATACGCTACTTTTTTGCGTGATACTAAAGATCAAGAGACGATGCTTCTTGTCGTTGGAGATGGACCGGGCAAAAAAGAATTGGAAGCATTATCTTTGGATTTGTCGATTGGTGATCGGGTGTTGTTCTTGGGTAAAGTACCTCACGAAGATGTTCCGTTTTATTATTCTTTGGCGAACTTATTTCTTTCGGCGTCGACAAGTGAAACACAAGGCTTAACTTACATTGAAGCGATGGCTTCTAAAACGATTGTGCTTTGTCGTTACGATGATAATTTACGTGAAGTAATAGATGATGGTGAATCAGGATTTTTCTTCTATGATGAGGTAGGATACGTAAATCTCTTAAAGAAAATTTTAGGATTAAGTGAAGAAATGTCAGCTAATATAATTGAAAAAGCGTTTATAAAAGCTGAAAATTATTCAATCGATACTTTCTATGACAAGATGTTGGAGGTCTATAAACGTGCCATCCGTCGCAAGTGGTAAAGTTATCGATAAGGTCGTATTCGTTAAAAATAAAATTAAAATAATTTTTAAGGATGCGAATGATTTGCTGATATCAAAAGAAACATATATTCAATTTTTTTTATATCCCAATAAAGTGCTATCAAATCATGAGTATTGCGAATTGATCGCGTATGAAAATATTAACGAAAGTAGAAAGTATGCTTTTAAAATTGCATCAAATCGACTTTATTCAAAAAAGCAAATGAAAGATAAATTGTTAAAACGAGGACTTTTTATTCATGAAGCAGATCAAATTATTAAAGAATTGCAAGAGTCAAATCTTCTTTCTGACCAAGAGTATATGGAAGAGACCATAAGAGATGGGAAAATAAAGCGATATGGTTTAAAACGAATTCAACAACGGTTAAAGCAAGTCGGAATCAAGGAAGATCAAGCGGTGCGAGAAAATTATACACAAGATGAAGAAATCGAAAATTTAAATGCGGCGTTTGAACAAGCAAAAATAATCTATCAAAATAAAAATTTTGTGAAGCAAAAAGAATCGATATTTCGATTTTTAAAAAGTCGTGGTTTTGAAACAGAGATGATAAATCAAATTATCGAAAACCTAAAGTATGATCACCAAAAAGAAATAGAAATATTGAAAAAGGAAGCGAGGTCGCTTTTTCAAACTTTGAAAGTACGCTATAATAATGAAGAATTAATGGCAATTTTAAAGAAAAAGACTTTAGCGCGTGGCTATCGTTATGAAGATGTTAAAGAAGTATTGGAGGAATTGTATGGAGAAATTTATTAATGAACTAAAAGAAGGCGATAATAAACTAGAACTTTGTTTATTAGTCACTAATGTCACTAAAGGTGTGTCTAATGCCGGAGCGCCGTATTTATCGATTACTTTCCAAGATCGAACCGGAACGATCGAAGGTAAAAAATGGGATGTCAGTGAAGAAGATATCGAAGCAGTAAAAGTTGGATTGGTGATTAAACTTTTAGCTGATGTCATCGAATATCGTTCCACGTTGCAATTGAAGATTTTAGGAGTCGCATCAATCGATCAAAAAACAGTTGATTTTACCCGATATGCGCTTCCTTGCCCGACTGACGTCCATGAATTGGAAAGAAAAATAAACAATTATATTCGTGAGATTAAAAATGATGATTGTCGTAACATCGTTAACGAAATTGTTTTAAGTCATTATGATGATTTTATTTCATTTCCGGCGGCTACCAAAAATCATCATGAATTTGCTTCCGGCTTATTGTATCATACGGTTTCAATGGTAGAAATCGCTTTGATGCTTTGCACTTATTATCCCTCGTTAGATAAAGATTTATTGGTCAGTGGCGCTATTTTACACGATATTGGAAAAACTACCGAATTAAGTGGCCCAATCGCTACAAAATATACGTTAGAAGGGAAACTATTAGGTCATATCACCATTATGGTAAGCGAAATAAAAGAAGTGGCGGATAAGTTAAATATTCATGGAGAAATTCCCTTACTTTTGGAGCATCTTGTTCTTTCTCATCATGGTGAAAAAGAATTTGGATCCCCGGTGGTACCATTGACTAGAGAAGCAATCGTTCTTCACATGATCGATGATTTAGACGCCAAGATGATGATTCTCGATAAGGCGCTTGAGGGAGTCAAACCCGGTGAATTTTCACTAAGAATTCAATCTATGGATGGAAGAATGTTTTATAAACCATTAAAAAATAAATGAATTAAAATCATAAGGCTGTAAAAAATGCAGCCTTTTTAATTTCCGAAAACAAAGTTTGGTATCTATTTTTAAATGATATATAATATCTAAAGAGGTTATAGTAAAATGAGTGATCGAACCAAGAAAGTTTTGAAAATCATTACCAATGTTTTACTTGTTTTACTTTTTGTCGTTGCTTCATTGTCACTTGTTAAAAATTTGATGTTTGATGAAGTTATCGTTTCAGGTCATTCAATGGAGACGACTTTCTATGATGGAAATCAAGGATTAGTGGAAACTACTTTTTGGACTAAAAATAACATTTCACGCTTTCAGATCATCACTTTCAAGTATCAAGACCATACTAATGACAAGGAACGTCTTTTAGTTAAAAGAGTGATTGGATTACCGAATGAAACAATAAGAATAGAACCACCAAATTGTGATTTATACATTAACGAGATTAAAATTGAACAATATTTTTTAGATGAAAAAACTAAGCAAGCGACATTTAATAAAAACATACATCAAGGAAACGAGTTATTTCTTAAAGGATTAAAACTTGGTGATGGAGAATATTTTGTCATGGGTGATAATCGTGGTAATTCTATGGATTCTAGAGGAGAAGTCGGAATTGTCAAAAGTGATCAAATTACAGGTGTTTTGAAAATTATATTTGGATGTAGTGAATTTGATGAAACAATAAAAACTTGTAAAAAGACAACTTATGACCCACAATACTGGAAATTTTTTTAGGTAAATAATTATGCAACAAAAAGGTGTTCAGTGGTTTCCGGGGCATATGCAAAAAGCCTTACGGCAGATTGAAGAAAAATTAAAACTTATCGATGTAGTCATTGAAATTGTCGATTGTAGAGTTCCTTTATCTAGCAAGAATCCTTTTTTAAATCGCTTGATTGCCAATAAAAAGCGTCTTTTGGTAATGTCTAAAAGCGATTTGGCGGATTTCAAAACCGCATTACAATTCAAAGAATATTATCAAAATCAAGGATACGAAGTGGTGCTTGCAGATTTGTCTAAAAAAAAGGACATCGAAGAAATTAGATTGCAAGTTGCAAAATTGGGACAAGAGAAAAATGATCGTTATCGTTCTCGAGGATTAAAACCTCAACCGTTAAGAACGATGATTTTAGGAATTCCCAATGTCGGTAAATCAACTTTGATCAATCGTCTTAGCGGTCGTTACGCCGCCTCTATTGCTAATACTCCAGGGCACACTAAAGCACAACAATGGATCAAAGTCGATAAACAATTGGAGCTACTTGATACTCCGGGTATCTTACCGCCACATTATGAAGATCGCTTGACGGCGATTAACTTGGCTTTGATTGGCTCGATGAAAGAACAAAATGTGCCACTTACAGTTTTATTGGATAGATTGTTTGTAGCTATTTTTGCTAAGAATTTAGTGCCTAATCTTGAATTGCGATATGGGATTTCACTTCAAGAACCATATGATCAAAACACGATTTTGGAAATGATAGCAAAGAGTCGCGGCCTTTTAATAAAAGGTGGCGAAATTGATTATGATCGAGCAGAACGATTGTTGCTAAAAGAATTCAAAGAAGGATTAATTGCTAAAGTTGTCCTTGATGAGGTACCTTTATGAGTCTTGATTATGAGCGTGCACTTTATAAAAAAGGATATAAGTTTATCGCTGGATGTGACGAAGCCGGGCGTGGCCCTCTAGCAGGACCGGTGGTTGCAGCGGCGGTTATATTTGATAAAAATTATCACAATGATGAAATCGATGATTCAAAAAAATTATCGGATAAAAAAAGGCGCAAGCTTTTTCAAGAAATAAAAGAAAATGCCATCGCTTATGAAATTACCATTATTTCTCCAGAAAAAATCGATGAAATCAACATCTATGAAGCCAGTCGTTTGGCGATGTTTGAATCGGTAAAACGTCTTCAAGTAAAACCGGATTATATTTTGACGGACGCGATGCCGCTTAAAAATATTACGATTCCTCAAGAAAATATCATTAAAGGTGATGCCAAGGCTTTATCTATCGCGGCGGCGAGTATTTTAGCTAAAGTTACTCGTGATGATATTATGATTGAACTTGATCGACAATATCCTCAATATGGATTTGCTAAACATAAAGGATATCCGACCAAAGAGCATCTTTCGGCATTGCAACAATACGGGGCAATTGAGGGTGTTTATCGCTATTCTTATGGACCGGTAAAAGAATTGCAGCAAAAAATCCCATTATTTTAAAAATTATTTCAAATCTCCTTATTTATTAAATGAGGAGGTTTTTTATATGCTGACTTTTCAAGAAATTCTTTTATATTATTCTCTTAAGCATCATGGTAATTGGGACGCGATTTACGATTGCTTAAAACGCAAAGAAAGAATCGAGGAAAGCATAGCTCGCGAATTGATTGAAAATTGTCATGAATCTTACTTCACTTTAATTGACGATTTATATCCGGTGTCATTGAAAAATGTTTCAAAACCACCTTTTGTATTATTTTATCGAGGAAGAATCGAATTGCTTAATCTTAGTCCGCGACTAGCGATAATCGGTTCTCGTAACGCATCTTCGTATGGTAAAAAAGCCGCGAAGAAAATTGTTAAAGAATTAATTGAAGAGGAGGAAGTGGTTATTGTTTCGGGAATGGCTCGAGGAATCGATGCCATCGCGCATCAAACTGCTTTAGAGGAAGATGGCTATACTATCGCTGTTTTAGGAACGGGTATTGATTATTGCTATCCCCAAGAAAATGAAAACTTATATAAAAGATTAAATGAAGAAGGTTTAATACTCAGTGAATATCCTCCTCAAAATGCATATGTAAAAGATTCTTTTCCGATGCGAAATCGCATTATCGCCGGATTAGCGGCCGGAATCGTGGTTATTGAAGCAAAACCAAAATCGGGAACGATTTCCACAATCAATTATGGTCTTGAAAGTGGTCGCGATATTTTTTGCGTGCCATCATCGATATTTGATAATTCGATTTGCAATCGTCTTATTAAAGAAGGAGCAATCCTCATTTGCTCCGGTCATGAGATATTATCTGAATTTCATTAAAAAAATTTTTATTATTATCTTTAATAATAAAGAGATTTTGTCGAAAAAAAGTCGTTCTATTACACTTGACAATGTCCTATTAGATGATTAAATTTATTAGAAGTTAGGAGGAGTAATAATGAAACTTGTCATTGTTGAATCACCTGCTAAGAGTCACACAATCGAAAAATATTTAGGTTCCGATTACAAAGTGATGGCTTCATACGGACATATTCGCGATTTATCGACTACGGGTCAAGGCGGACTCGGTGTTGATATTGAACACGATTTTAAACCGACATATATAGTGAGCGAAGATAAAAAAAGAGTTGTGTCTTCATTAAAAAAGGAAGCTAAAAAGGCGGATGAAATCATCTTAGCAACCGACCCTGACCGTGAAGGTGAAGCGATATCGTGGCATTTAGCGGAAGTTTTGAATCTCGATGTAAAAAACACTAAACGTCTCGAGTTTCACGAAATTACCAAACCGGCCATTATGAAAGCTCTCGATAATCCTCGAACCATCGACTTGAATCTAGTGTCAAGTCAAGAAACAAGGCGGATAATCGATCGCATTATGGGCTTTAAATTATCGACTATGCTCAAAAGAAAGATCGGTTCGATTTCAGCAGGAAGAGTTCAATCGGTGGCCTTAAAGCTAATTACCGATCGGGAAAAAGAAGTGCAGTCTTTTGTTCCGGAAGAATATTGGACCATAGAGGCCATTTTTAATAATAACTCGTTTACCGCTAAACTAGATAAGAAAGCCGATAAAGATCTCAAAATTAAAAATGAAGCGGAAGCAAATGAGATTTTAGCGGATTTGCCGCGCACTTTCGTTTGTAGTCAAGTTAAAAAAACAACTAAAAAGATTGAATCTAAACCTCCTTTTACGACCTCTACTTTGCAACAAGAGGCTTATAATCGATACAAATTCTCAACGGCTAAGACATCGTTGTTGGCACAAAAATTATACGAAGGAATCGAATTAGGCTCTGAAACTACGGGACTTATTACTTATATGAGAACTGATTCGGTTCGTTTATCTCCCGAATTTATAAATAGCGCTAATGAATTCATTGAAAATGAATATGGTAAACAATATCTCGGCCACGCCAAGATTCGTAAAAGTCAAAAAGGTCAAGTGCAAGATGCTCACGAAGCGATAAGACCGACTTCTTTATTGAATACTCCTTCAAAAATGAAAGAATATTTGTCTCGGGATTTATACAATCTTTATACGCTTATTTATAATCGCGCCTTAGCTTCGTTAATGGCGCCTAGAATTGATGAAAATACTTCAGTAAAACTCACCAATAAGGATTATGAATTTAAAACCGATGGTTCGGTTTTGGTTTTCGATGGTTTTACAAAGATCTATAATTTAGAAGAAGATGACACGAAATCTTTGCCGGAGTTTAAAGAAGGTTTGACTTACGATGTTGATGAATTTGTCAAAGAACAACATTTTACGAAAGCTCCCTCAAGATTTACTGAAGCGCGTCTTGTAAAAACGATGGAAGAAGTCGGTATTGGAAGACCATCAACTTACGCTTCGACGATTTCGACTTTATATAAACGCGAATATATCAAAGCCGAAAATGGTGCTTTGATTCCCTCAAAACAAGGAATGCTCACCACTGATCGACTTGAAAAATATTTTCCGACTTTTATGGATGAAAAATTTACCGCGAAGATGGAGACTTTATTAGATAACATCGTTGAGGGTTCTTCTTCTCGATTGACGTTGCTTAATCAATTTTACAGTTCATTTCAAAAACTTTATGAAAATGCTAGTGAAACTTGGATTGAATCTTATGGCAAGTGCCCAGTTTGTGGCAAAGATTTGGAATTGAAATCTTCAAGATTTGGGGTGTTTATCGCTTGTTCTGGATACCCTGAATGTCACTATGTAAAAAAAGAAGAAAAAGAGCAACCGCAAATTAATGAAGATAAACTTTGTCCAAAATGTGGAAAACCATTGGTTCTCCGCAAATCAAAAAGAGGCGAATTTTATGGTTGCAGCGGTTATCCTCAATGTAACTACATTGAAAAGGAAAAACCGATTGAAATCGAAAATCGCGTGTGTCCCAAATGCGGTGGCACTTTGCTGATTAGAAAAGGAGTTGGTAAAAAAAGTGATTTTATCGCTTGTTCTAATTTTCCAAAATGCCGTTATACCGAATCGATAAAAAAATAAAAAAATCAAAACAGGAAATCATCCTGTTTTTTTATGATAAATGCTATAATGGTTTTTGAGGAAGAATATGGAACAGAAAACGATTAATGTGATAGGCGCCGGTTTAGCGGGTGTTGAAGCAAGTTATTATTTAGCCCGTCATGGCTTTAAAGTAAATTTGTTTGAACAAAAGCCGCATACTAAAAGTCCCGCGCATCATAGCGACAATTTTGGAGAACTGGTTTGTTCAAATTCTTTAAAAAGTAATCGGTTAGATAATGCGTGTGGACTTTTAAAAGAAGAATTACGGCTTTTAGGTTCTTTAACGATGGAAGCGGCTGAAACAAATAAAGTTCCTTCGGGTAACGCTTTATCAGTCGATCGCGAACGTTTTGCTGCATATTTGACTGAAAAAATAAAAAGTGAACCGATGATCACAATTTACGAAGAAGAAGTCAAGGATTTTAAAGAAGGATATAACCTTATTTGTACCGGACCTTTGACTAGCGACAATTTAATAAAAGCTCTTCAAAATAAAATCGGAGAAGAACCGCTGTTTTTTTATGATGCGGCAGCACCGATTATCGCTTATGATTCATTGGACATGAATATTTGCTATCGAAAATCCCGCTATAACCAAGGGGATGATTCTTATATAAATTGTCCGTTTACCAAAGAACAATATGAAAAATTTTATTCAGAATTAATAAACGCTCAAGTAGCGTCACTACATGATTTTGATAAGGTTTTCGAAGGCTGTATGCCTATTGAAGTGATGGCTAAACGGGGCGAAAAAACATTACGATACGGTCCTTTAAAACCGATGGGACTTGAAAAAGACGGAATGAGACCATATGCGGTATTGCAATTGCGTCAAGACAACGCTTCAGCCTCGCTTTATAATATGGTCGGTTTTCAAACCAATCTTACTTATGGCGAACAACGACGAGTTTTTCGCTTGATTCCCGGGTTAGAAAAAGCCGAGTTTTATCGTTATGGTTTAATGCATCGCAATACTTTTATTTGTGCTCCTAAAGTTTTAAATAGCGATTTCTCTTTAAAGTGTGACCCTGATATTTTTATCGGGGGCCAATTATCCGGAGTGGAAGGATATGTTGAATCAGCGATGAGCGGACTTATCGCGGCTTTTCAACTTGAAAGAAGATTAAAAAATAAACCGATGCGCGATTTTCCCTTAGAGACGATGTGTGGTTCCTTGATTAATTATTTAATGAAGACTTCAGCTAAAAATTTTGCGCCGATGAATGCTAATTTCGGAATAGTATACAATTGCCCTAAAGACAAAGAAATCGCATCTCAAAGAGCCATCGAAGCTTTAAAGGAGTTTTTGAATGAGTAAGATTGTAGACGATTATTTCAATGTATATTTAGGCCAACAGAAGCAATACTCGCCTCACACGATTGACGCATACAGAATTGATGTGGAACAATTTTTAAAATATGCTAATGATGAGAATTATACTCTTAAACAAATAGACAAAACTTTGATTAGAAATTACATGCGGTATGAGGTCACTAAAGGAATTTCAAAACGTTCTTTGCAACGAAAAATTACGGCTTTAAAACAATTTTTTGAATGGTTGGTTAAAAAAAACTATATTGATATGAATCCTTTTCTTAACATCGTGAAACCGAAAACCGATAAAAATCTTCCGGATTTTATGTATTTAAATGAAATAGATCAATTGTTTAGGGCTAATAGTGAACGTGATGATTTTTTAAAGGATCGGGACCAGGCTATAATTGAATTATTGTTTGCTTCCGGATTAAGAGTTAGCGAATTAACTTCTTTGACTTTGCAAGATATTAATTTCCGTGAACGGTTTATGCGTGTTATCGGCAAACGCGACAAGGAACGACTAGTACCCATATCACAAAGCGCGCTTAAGTCTTTGAATAATTATCTTGAAGACGTAAGAAAAAAATTATTAAACAAAAATCAAACAACGAATAAACTAAATTATGTTTTTTTAAATAATTACGGTGAACAACTTACGTCACGTGGAGTAGAGTATATTCTTCATTCGATTGAAAAGAAAACAGGGGTTTATTTAAAATTACACCCACATAAATTTCGCCATAGTTTTGCCACGCATATGTTGAATCAAGGGGCAGATTTAAAAACAATTCAAGAGATTTTAGGACACGAATCTTTGTCAACCACACAGATTTATACGCATGTCTCTTTGGAACAAATGAAAAAGATTTATGATATTAGCTTTCCAAGAGCCAAAAAAGAAGAAAAAAAATAAGCAAAATAGGAATTTATCGGCAAAAAGTTGTTGTTAAACTGACTAGCCTATGATAAAATTATATGGCTCTCGCTTAGAGAGACAACACATTTCATGGATTCAACCGCCGCGTCTAAAGAAAATATCTTTAGGGTTGTTGTTCGAAGTGAAAGAGGTAAATAACAAAAGGAGGAACTCAAAAGTGAGTGAAGAACAAGAAGTCTTAGTCGAAGAAGAAGCCAAAGAAGAAGCGGCTTCCGACAACATCATGGAAACAGTCGTGCACAGTGAAGAAGATGCGATTGTTTCAACCAAAGCCCTGCTTGAAGCAGGTGTACATTTCGGTCATCAAACACGTAGATGGAATCCGAAGATGGGAAAATATATCTATGCTGATAAGAACGGAATTCACATTATCAATTTAGTCAAAAGCGCCCAAAAGATTCAAGAAGCATACTTGGCTTTAAAGAAAATTGTCCTTGATGGTGGAAAGGTGCTTTTTGTCGGCACTAAAAAACAATGTCAAGAAATTATTCAAGAAGAAGCGTTACGTTCTGGATCATTCTATGTGGTAACTCGTTGGTTGGGTGGAACTCTTACCAACTTTAAAACTATTCAAAAGAGAATTAAATATCTCAATAAATTAGAAGCGATGGAAGAAGATGGGTCGTACGATGTTCTTCCTAAAAAAGAAGCGATTTTATTAAGAAAAGAAAAAGAAAAATTATTGAAGAATCTAGATGGCATTAAATCCATGAGAAAGATTCCGAATGCTTTATTTGTCGTTGATCCTCGCTTGGAACACAATGCGGTCAGCGAAGCTCGTAAATTGCGGATTCCGGTTTTCGGTATTGTCGATACTAACTGTGATCCGGATTTGGTCGATTACGTTATACCTTCGAATGATGATGCGGTTCGCGCCGTAAGACTTATCGTCGGTTTAATGGCGGATGCGGTCGTTGAAGCTAAAGGTGGTCAAACCATCGTTGCTTACAATGTCAATCCTGAAGATGAAGTTTCGATGGAAGTCGCTCTTGAACAAGCCGATCGTGCCGAAGAATTAAAACAAATTCGTCAAAAAGCGCGTGAAGATGCTCAACAAGGTAAGAAAAAACCATCTCGTAAACCATTTAAAAAACCGGTTGAAAAAGCTCCAAAAGTTCAAGAAGAAAAACCAGCTGAAGAAGTAAAAGAAGAAGTTAAACCGGAAGAACCAGTTCAAGAAGAGGTTAAAGTTAAAAAGACCAGAAAAAAAACTACTAAAGAACCCGCTAAAGAAGCAGTGAAAGAAGAAAAAAAAGAAGAAGCGGCAGCGGAAGTAGTAGCAGATAAGGAGTAAACTATGGCCAGCAATATCATCGAATTGATTAAAGTTTTACGTGATCGCACTGGGGCTGGAATGCTTGATTGCAAAAAAGCCTTATTGGAAACCGATTGCGATGTTGAAAAAGCTTGCGAATGGCTTCGTGAAAAAGGTATTGCCAAAGCGGCCAAAAAGGCTTCTCGTATTGCTGCCGAAGGTTTGACTTATGTTGTCGCCAAAGGCGACGAAGCCGTCATTCTTGAAATTAACAGTGAAACAGATTTTGTTGCCAAAAGCGATGATTTCAAAAAGTTGGTGGTAGATGTAGCTGACTTGGTTTTAGAAAAGAAACCGGGCTGTATCAATTGTGCCAAAGATTTAACGGCGGAACTTTTTACTAATGCCACCGTTAAAATCGGTGAAAAACTTGATTTCAGAAGATTTGAAATCGTAACCAAAAAAGCTTCTGAGCATTTTGGTGCTTATATTCATATGGGCGGTAAAATTTCGGTACTGGCCCTTGTTTCTGGCGGTGACGATGAATTAGCCAAAGGCGTTGCGATGCATATCGCCGCTAACAATCCTTCATATGTGACAACCGAAGAGATTCCCGCTGAAGCGATTGAAAATGAAACAAAAATTCAATTAGAAGCCAGTAAATCCGATCCTAAACTTGCCGGTAAACCGCAAGAAGTCATCACTAAAATTATTCAAGGAAAAGTTAACAAATATTTTGCCGAATCGGTTTTAGTTGAACAAGACTATTTGCTTGATGCGGGAAATAAAGTTGGTAATTTCTTGAAGAGTCACAACGTTCAAGTTGTAAAATTTGTACGTTATGCAGTCGGTGAAGGAATCGCTAAACGCGAAGAAAACTTTGCAGAAGAAGTTGCAAAACAAATGAATAACTGACAAAAGGCACTCTTTTAAGAGTGCTTTTTATAAGCGAGAAGGGAGCAATATAAATGGCAAATAAATATCATCGCGTTTTAGTCAAACTCAGTGGGGAAGCTTTGGCTGATCATGCCAATAACGGTATATTGGAAGCAAAGCGTCTAAAAGAAGTGGCCACGGCAATTAAACTTATGGTTAATCGTGGCGTCGATGTTTGCGTTGTGGTTGGAGCCGGAAATATTTGGCGCGGTAAACTTGCAGATTCAATCGGAGTTGAACGAACTACCGCCGATCATATGGGAATGCTAGGTACGATTATTAACGCGTTAGCGTTACAATCATCTTTGGAAAATATCGGGGTTCAATCGCGAGTGATGACTTCGTTTGAAATAAAGGAAGTCGCTGAACCATACATTAGAAGAAGGGCGATTCGCCATCTTGAAAAAAATCGTGTGGTAATCTTTGGCGGTGGAACCGGGATTCCGTACTTTACTACCGATACGACCGCGGCGTTAAGAGCCAATGAAATGGAATGCGACGCGATTATGATGGCTAAAA
This sequence comes from uncultured Bacilli bacterium, assembly GCA_947591215.1. Taxonomy (GTDB): domain Bacteria; phylum Bacillota_I; class Bacilli_A; order RFN20; family CAG-449; genus CANQAG01. Next base: position 21,838 of record CANQCZ010000014.1, read on the forward strand.
ATGGCGTTGACGGCGTTTATTCTGCCGATCCGAAAAGAAATCCCGATGCTGTTTTCTTCCCTAAGCTTTCTTATAAAGAAATGTTAGGGAAAGATCTTGGCATCATGGATAACACCGCTTTATCGTTATGTATGAATACAAACATCGAACTTCGGGTTTTCAATATGGATAAATTGGAAAATTTTGAAAAAATACTCGATGGCGAAGATATCGGAACAACTATTAAAAAGGAGATATAAATATTATGATAGAGGAAATTATTGTCGAAGAAACTCGTGAAAAAATGCAAAAAAGCATTGAGTCATTGAAAAACAATTTCAACACTTTAAGAACCGGTAGAGTCTCGCCGACTTTACTTGACCGCATCGAAATTGACTATTATGGATCGATGACACCGCTTAATCAAGTGGCGTCGATATCGGTGCCGGAACCACGGCAACTATTAATTAAGCCTTACGATCGCGAAACGTTAAAATTAATTCTCGGTGCGATTAATAGTTCCGATTTAGGCATTAATCCAATCAATGACGGAAATACTATACGTCTTGTGATTCCCGCTCTCACCGAAGAAAGAAGAAAAGATTTAGCGAAGACTGCAAAAAGATATGCTGAAGATGCTAAAGTTGCGATTCGCAATATTCGAAGAGAGCAAAACGACGAATTAAAAAAAGATAAAGAACTTCCCGAAGATTTAAGAAAATCACTTGAAGATGAAGTTCAAAAAATCACCGACGAATTCGTCAAAAAAATCGATGCTGAATACGCTGAAAAAGAAAAAGACATCATGACAATTTAATAAGTGATATTTATGGATACTTCCATAGTAGATAAAAACAAATTGTAAAATATACAACAAATTCACGATGCAAATTGTAAATCTACTTTGGAGGTATTTTTATTTTGCTTAATAATGCAAATATTCCATCAGCGAAGATTTGAAAATTTACTAATTGTTAATTTTCAAATATAAAACAAACTTTATATGTATTAAAAAGGTTGGCTTATAAATTTTCAGAAATTGCAAATTTATCATAAAAACCAAAAAAGTTGATAATAAAATCTATTATTAATCACTTAATGTAAACGACAAAAATATAAAAATATTATTTTTATATTTTAACTCCTTAATGTATAATTATAACAAAGAGGGGAGGGATCTTTATGGCACTCTTCAAAAAAAATAAAGCAAATCAAAATATCGTTTATAAACCGATTAATCATATTGCTTTTATTATGGATGGTAATGGTCGCTGGGCTAAAAGGCGGGGATTACCACGCTCTATGGGGCATCGCGAAGGATGCAAAAGAATTAAAGAAACTGCATTTTTATGTGAAGAATTTAATATAAAAGTAATGTCTTTATTTTGCTTTTCAACCGAAAATTGGAAAAGAGACCAAAAGGAGATTGACTATTTATTTAATTTGTTGGAAACCTTTTTTCGCGACGAGATTGATGAACTTAACGAGCATCATGCGAAAGTAGTGACTTTAGGGGATTTGACAAGATTGCCGACGTCCGCTCAAGAAGCGATAAGACAAGCTAAAGAAATCACTAAAAACAACGATGGCCTAATTTTAAATATTTGTCTCAATTATGGTGGCCAAGATGAAATTGTCAATGCCGCTATTGAGTTGGCGACAAAGGTGAAAAAAGGAACCCTCTCAATTTCAGATATCAATAAATCTACTTTTGAAAGTGCGATGGAATCACACGATTTACCACCAATTGATGTCCTTGTAAGGACTTCAGGTGAAATGCGCATTTCTAACTTCATGCTATATGAAGCTGCTTATGCCGAATTTGTTTTTATCGATGACCACTGGCCGGATTTCAAAAGGCCGCAATTTTTAAAAGTCCTTGAAGAATATTCTAAACGCGATCGGCGATTTGGGGGAATAAAATATGAAAGTAAATAAAATTACCGAAGATACTAAAAAATCTTTTTCAGTCAGGATAACTACGGCACTCGCTTTATTGTTGATAGGAGTTCCGGCAATTATCTTTGGTGATTGGTTCTTCTTTATCTTCGTGCTCGTAGCTGCAGTTTTAGCAATCATTGAATTTTTGAATGCACCACGAAATCCTAAAATTAATATAATCGTAAAATCATTCTCAATGATAATGACTTTATCTTTCATTTATTGGATTTTTGTGAAAAATACCGAAATTGCTTCAGTCAAAGATAATATGTTCCTGATGAATGATATGCGTGTTTCGACGATGGGTTTTGCGGTTCTTATCGGAGGACTTTTCTTATTATCGTTAATGTATGAAGATTTTGGTATAAATGAAGTCTGCTATGTTTCGACGATGTCATTATTAATCGGGGTAGGAATTCAATCGATTTACTTCTTGCGTTATTGTCCGGTTGCTTTAACACATTTTAACTACTCAAATCAATTTCTATCGTGTTTGTTATTTATTTACGTGGTCGGTGGCGCCCTTTTATGCGATGCGGGAGGCTATATTACCGGTATTCTTTTAGGAAAACATAAAATGAATCCACGTATTTCACCTAAAAAAACCTGGGAAGGATTTGTTGGTGGTATGTGTATATCGACAATTTTAAGTTTTTCGTTTGCGCTAATATGCGATTCCTTGAATGCACCGATACTTAAAGGATATTTAGATATCGAACATTGGTATTGGGTTTTATTGGTGTCGGTGATTATCGCGGTGATTTCCGTGTTGGGCGATTTCATGTTTTCAGCGATAAAGCGCCATTTTAACATCAAAGATTTTGGAAATTTATTACCGGGACATGGTGGTGTATTAGATCGTTTTGACTCAGTTATTGTCACTTGCTTAGCAGTAACTTTAGTGCTCTTGACGATCATTAACTTTCCGTTTATATCATAATGAAAAAGATCGTTTTATTAGGGGCGACCGGAAGCGTCGGTCGTTCAACCATTTCTCTTATCGATGATAATAAGCAAGATTTTGAACTGATTGGTGTCTGTTGTCAAAAAAACATCGATGCAATGAGAAAATTAATAAGTTCCCATCCAAGTATTCGTTTTTGTTACATCGAAAACCAAGAAGGAACAAATATATTAAAAAAAGAATTTCCTTCGGTGGTTTTTTATAATCAAGAAGAGGGTATATTAAAATTGATAGAGGATTCCTCGTGTGATCTTTTAGTCAATGCTTTAGTTGGATTTGCAGGACTTGTTCCTACAGTTAAGGCTCTCGAACTTAATTTGGATGTCGCTTTGGCAAACAAAGAAACCTTGGTGGTCGGTGGTGAATTGATCAATAAACTATTGAAAGAGCACCCTTTAAGTCATCTATATCCCATCGATTCGGAACACGTGGCTTTAAGCAAATGCCTTAAAGCGAAAAAAGACACCGATGTTTTAAGATTGATTTTAACGGCTTCGGGTGGTAGTTTTCGCGATTTATCGCGCGAGGAACTTCAAAACGTCACGGTTGAAGACGCCTTAAAGCATCCTTCGTGGTCCATGGGCGATAAAATTACTATCGATTCGGCGACGATGATCAACAAAGGCTTTGAAATTATTGAAGCGCATTATCTTTTTGGAATTCCTGAAGAACGGATCGACGTCTTGCTTCACGATGAATCGGTGATTCATTCGATGATCGAATGTAGCGATCATTCGTTTGTGGCTGATTTAGGAATCGCCGATATGCGGATACCGATCTCATATGCGATATATGGCGAAAGCTATCACCATAACGATCTTCCCTCGCTTGATTTAGAAAAGATGCAAACTTTGCATTTTAGAAAACTCGATAACAATAGGTATCCAGGTCTAGCTTTAGCGAGAAGAGCATTAAAAACCAAAGGAACCTTACCATGTGTCTTAAATGCCGCGAATGAAGCGTGCAACTTGGCATTTAGGACTAATAAATTGAAATTTAATCGTATTGAGGCGATCATTGAAAAAGTGATGGATTCCCATCGCATCATCGATAACCCGACCCTTGAAGATTTAGTTTATGTCAACTCTTGGGCTTATCAAGAAGCGTGGCGCTTGATTGAGGAGGAAATGTAATGGATTTTCTTATTAACATCATCTTATTTATCATTAGCTTAGGATTATTAGTGACGATTCATGAATTAGGTCATTTTTCAATGGCTAAATTATTCAAAGTGTATTGCCGGGAATTTTCGGTTGGTTTTGGCCCCTTGCTTTTAAAAAAGAAATGGGGCGAAACACAATATTCCTTAAGAGCGATTCCTTTAGGCGGATACGTTTCTATGGTGGGTGAAGGCGAAGATGAAAATCAAGATGAAGAAGATGAAGAAATCAAAAATCTTCCTAAAGAACGTTCGTTATTGGGAATCGCCAAATGGAAAAGAGCCATTATCATGGTGGCCGGTGTCACTCTCAATATGGTCTTGGCCTTTTTGTTCTTTATCGGATATTTTGCCACTACGGAGCAAATCGACACATCGTATCGTTCCTTTAGAGTCTTAGAAAACGGAACGGCGTATAATCAAGGCTTGCGTGAAGATGATGAAATTATTAAACTCGATTATTTAGGAACTATCGATGGCAAGACTGTCGAATATACTACCGACATCAATAATGGCAATGATTTAATCCGAGCGATTAATCACTTATTGACGGACGATAGAGTTAATAAATCCGAATTTTATCCTCTTACGCAAAACGATAAAGTGCAGATGACTTTGCACGTTAATAATAAAACACCGATTGTTTTGGATTTAAAAGTTGTCGGAGAAGGTGATTCTTTGACTTATAGTTTTGAAGGGACGGGAATCGGACTTCACTATCGTGCTTTGAATTTCGGCGAAGTGCTTTCTTCCTCGTTTAAAGAGACCGGAGAATCATCAGTGATCATTGTTAAAGCTTTAGGGACGCTTTTCAGTAAAGAAGGATTTGAAAATTTAGGTGGTCCTATTGCGATATTTGAAGCAAGCAAAAACGCTTTTCAAGACGGATTTGGTTATTTTTTAAGATTATGGGGCGTTATTTCGGTAAACTTAGCAGTGATGAATATTTTGCCTTTCCCGGGATTAGACGGATGGCATTTATTGGTGGTGGCATTTGAAGGTATCACCCGAAAAGAAATGCCGAGTAAAGTTAAAAATATCGCGGCCACGGTCGGCATGGTTTTGTTATTTGGATTGATGATAGTTGTTCTTTTCAAAGATATCATAAAGTACATAATATAATTTTTAAGTAGTGAGGATATAGCGGTGGATAAAGTATTTGAACGATTTTTAAAAAGCCTTCAAATTGAAGATATCACTCCCTATGAAGGAGTCGGTTTTTCATGTTCTTTTGATAAGAAAAATAATGTTTTAGAGGCAAAAATATATGTCAATCAAAAATTAAATTACCTTGATTATCAAAGAATCTTTAATGGCTTAAGTTTACCGACCTATAAAGTAGATCTTTCTTTTATTCATAGAAGTTTTTATACGGTTCAAGACGTATATGATTTATTGAAAGATAATTTTGTGTACAATACGGGTTTAAGTGAAGCACAAATGCCATCTTTTAGCGGTGGTAAACAAAGCATCACTTTCATCTTTAACGGTTCGCTTCACTACAATTACTTCTCACCGGTTTTAGCGGAATGGGAAGAATTCTTGGATGATATCGATCTCGATTTTGAAATTAAGCACGAAGAACGAAGCGGCGATGGAGTTTTAAAGCAAAGATTTGAAGAGATGGAAAAGTTCTTGCCGGTAATTAAGGAAAAATTTCGTCAATTGGAAAGCCGTTATGGCTCGTATGATTCTTTTGATGGCGGACGTTATAAAGTGTTAGGTCCGTGTAAAGAAATCATGCTTAAAGACCTCAATGCCGATAGTGGCTATGTGTCTTTTGAAGGTAAGAATTTTTATGCGGAAGATAGAACCACCTTTAAGGGTAAAAAAATGCTTACGTTATATATCTATGACCGCACTGACTCAGCCGAAGTTTTGGTGTTTGAAAATAACCGAAACTTTACACCTGAAAAACTTGAATTAATTAAAAAAGCCGAACACTTGAGAATTAAAGCTAGAGTTTCATTGTCAGATTATAATCAACGGTTGCAGATCATCGCTCGTTCTATAGCGATCATCGATGAACCATTTGAAAAAGAGATTCTAGATACCGCGAAAGAGAAAAGAGTCGAATTTCACGTACACACCAAAATGTCGGTTATGGATGGTGTAACTTCAATTACCGATTATATCGATCAAGCCGCCAAATGGGGACATAAAGCCATCGCCGTCACGGATCATGGAGTGGTTCAAGCTTTCCCAGAAGCCCAAAAAGCGGCGAAAGCAGCCGGAATTAAAATGATCTATGGTTCCGAACTTTACATGTATGATGAAAAACTCAGCTATATTATGAATCCTTCGGATATCGAACTAAATAAGGCTACGTATGTTTCTTTTGACTTAGAAACTTCGGGTTTATCGGCAAGATACGATAAAATCATCGAATTTGGCGCGGTCAAATATAAAGAAGGTTTAGTTGTCGATCGTCTCGACTTGTTAATTAATCCGGGCTTTGAAATCAGCGAAAAGACGACAGAAATCACTAATATTACACCGATGATGTTAAAAGGAAAACCGACGATCGATAAAGTGATCAATGTGATCAGAGATTTTTGTAAAGATGCGATTCTCGTTTCCCATAATGCTAACTTCGATGTCGGTTTTATGAATCAAAATTTAGTCAACTTAGGTTATGAGGAATTAGATAATCCGGTTATCGATACTTTGCCTTTATCGCAATATCTTTTTGCAAAGAATAAATTCCACAATTTAGGAGCCACGGCAAGGCAATGCGAAGTCGAATATGATGAAGAATCGGCTCACCGTGCCGACTATGATGCGGAAGTTTTAACTTATGTGTGGATTGCGATGTTAGGACGTCTTACAAAGGATAATCCGAAACTTCGCCATCGTGAATTAAATGATCTATATAATCCGGAAATGGCTAAAAATTTGCGCCCTAAGCACATCACTTGTTATGCTCGCGATGCCCAAGGATTAAAAGATCTTTTCAAACTCATTTCGATGTCACACATTAAGTATTATGCCGGCGGTCCTAGAATTCCTAGAAGCGAAATTGAAAAATATCGTGAGCATCTATTGATTGGCAGCGCTTGCTTTAATGGCGAAGTATTCGATACCGCTTCTACACGGAGCAAAAACATCGTCAAAGAGAAGATGAAATTTTATGATTTTATCGAAGTGCAACCGATTGAAAATTATTCGTACTTAATTAATTCCGGGCAAATTGAAAGCGAAGAAAGAGTACAAACAATTTTAACTGATATTGTAGAAGCGGCAGATGAATTGGATAAAATGGTCATAGCAACCAGCGATTGTCATTATTTACATCCTTATCAAAAGATTTTCCGCGACGTCTATATTTCCGCGAAACCGGCTAAAAACTCTTCGCTTCATCCTTTGAATTTAATTAGGCGTGGAAAACAACATGTCGAAAACCCTTCACAACATTTTAGACCGACGGATGAAATGTTAAGTGACTTTGCTTTTTTAGGTGAAGAGAAGGCTAAAGAGATCGTGGTCACTAACACGAATCTTCTTGCGGATTCTTTTGAAGAGATTTATCCAATTAAAGATAAACTTTATCCGCCACATATTGAAAACGTCAATGAAATGCTTCAAGACTTAGTTTATAAAAAGGCTTATGAAGTGTATGGTGATCCTTTACCTTCGATTGTCGCGGAACGCTTGGAAGCGGAGTTAAGCGGAATTATCGCTCACGGATATGCCGTCATTTATTATATTGCGCATAAAATTGTCCAAAAAGCCAATCAAGATGGTTTCTTAGTCGGGTCTCGTGGTTCAGTCGGTTCTTCGTTTGTGGCGACGATGGCTTCGATTACGGAAGTCAATGCGTTACCACCGCATTATTTATGTCCGAAATGTAAACATTCGGAATTTATCGACGATCCTAACATTAGAAGCGGTTATGATCTTCCGGAAAAAGAGTGTCCGCATTGCCATATAGAAATGAAACGCGATGGACAAAATATTCCGTTTGCAACCTTCTTAGGTTTTAATGCCGAAAAGGTTCCGGATATCGATTTGAATTTTTCAAGTGAATATCAAGCGCAAGCACATGAGTTAACTAAGACTTTGTTAGGTGAGAAAAATGTTTATCGCGCCGGAACGATAGAAACGGTTGCCGAAAAAACGGCAATCGGATTTGCTTTAGGATATTATGAATCACTAGGAATAGATCCTAGCACTATTTCACAAGCACAAAAATTATATCTTGCTAAGGGATGTGAAAACGTAAAAAGAACGACCGGTCAACATCCAGGTGGCATTATTGTCATTCCCGACGATATGGACGTTTATGATTTTACGGCGATTCAATATCCGGCGGATGATCAAAATGCGGCGTGGCAAACCACCCACTTTGATTTCCATGCAATTCACGATAACGTCTTGAAACTTGATCTACTAGGACATGATGATCCCACTCAATTAAAAATGTTAAGTGATATTACAGGCATCAATCCTCAAGAAATCAATGCGACCGATTCGCGAGTTATTTCTTTGTTTTCTTCTAGAGAAGCATTAAACTGTCATTCTAATTATTTAAAAGAAACCACCGGGGTTTTAGCGGTGCCGGAATTTAAGACCAAGTTAACAAGAGAGATGCTTAAAGCGACTAATCCTAAAACTTTTGCCGATCTTGTTATCATTTCCGGTCTATCGCATGGTACCGACGTTTGGAATGGAAATGCTCAAGATTTGATCAATAACGGAATTTGTGATATTCATGGAGTTATCGGATGTCGTGATGATATTATGATTTACTTGACCCAGCATGGAATTAATCCGTCTAAAGCTTTTAAAATCATGGAAAGTGTGAGAAAAGGTAAAAAAATTAATCCGGACGATGAAAAAATGCTAAGGGAACAAGGAATACCGGATTATTATATTGAATCGTGCAATAAGATTAAGTATTTATTCCCGAAAGCACACGCGGTGGCTTATGTGATGATGGCTTGTCGTATCGCGTGGTATAAGGTATATTATCCTTTGGAATTTTACGCTTCGTATTTTTCAACTCGTGCCAAACAATTTGATATCGGAGTCATGGTAGGCGGCGAAAAGGCTATAATTGCTAAATTATGTGAATATGACGAACGTCGAAACAATGGCGAAAAACTTTCTCCTAAGGATGATGACATAGAAAAAACTTTGCACGTTGCACTAGAAATGGCAGAACGTGGCTATAAGATTGAAAAAATAAATCTTAACAAATCAGATAGTAAAGTCTTTATTGTTGATAAAGAAAATGGTACAATAATACCGCCGTTTAGCGTTATCGATGGCTTAGGCGAACAAGCAGCAGAAACTGTAATTGAAGCTAGAAAGAAAAATCCGTTTATTTCAGTTGAGGATTTGTCTAAGCGAACGAAGTTAAACTTGCAAAACATTGAAAACCTCAGAAAATTAGGCTCTTTAGATGATCTTCCTGAGGATAGTCAGTTATCATTATTTTGATAATTGATATTCGGGACGTAGCACAGTTTGGTTTAGTGCGCTAGTTTCGGGAACTAGAGGTCGCGCGTTCGAATCGCGTCGTCCCGACCATTTCTATCATTATCGTTCTATTCTACTCGAGTAGAACGTTTTTTTTTATAAATTTTAAAATTAAAGTTTTTTAGTAATAAATGCGAAGAAATCGGCTTAAATATGCTGCGGTTGACAATGTCTAAAAATAAGAGACAATGCTATTATTTACAAAATATCATAATAAACTAAAATGGTCTTATCTGATTTGCTCAATCAGATAATTAGCTATGTTGCTCTCGTCGCTTAATTGTTGATAGTTACTGGGAATTATATCGACTAAACTGGTAGATAAGCACAAACACACTAACAATACACCTTCTACTGGTTTGTAAATTTTAAGGAACACGTAACATGGCTAATTTTTTTATGCTTTGGGTTATTTTAAAATCATTAGGATTTTATTTTATTCTTGACTATTAATTTATATATTCATATAATTTATTTTGCGTTGGGGCTGTAGCTCACCTGGGAGAGCGCCTCCATGGCATGGAGGAGGTAGCGAGTTCGATCCTCGTCAGCTCCACCAATCGCAAAAAAAAACACTCATTCGACGGGTGTCCATAGTAATTCTATGAGTAAGCGGTTTGGCGATTAGTCAAGCCGCTTATTCGTTGCTATTTCCAAAGTTAAGCAGTTTCTTTCTGCATAAAGTAGAATTGGTGAAGTTTATCCGTAAATACATAAAAGATACATACGCAATGTTTTGACGCAAAATATAAGAGTTTATTCTTGAAATCATTAAAGCGTTTTGTTCAAAAAATAGTATGTCTTTATAATGATTTTATTTTGAACTATTTTGGGATTTAGAACGATGGACGTTTGTTAAATCAATAAAAACATAAGTTTAGATGGAGCGAAAGTGAAATCGGAAAGTACTTGTGTAAAATTATAGTAAAAAGTGAATAAAATTAGGTGATGTGCAAAGGTATAATTTGACATTAACTTAACATATACTGAAGCTTTTAAGAGGGCAATATGAGTGAATACAAAAAAATTGAGAAAGAATTAAATTCATGCAACCAGTCAAAACTGCAAGATATTGTATATAGAATAATTGACAATACATATAATTATCCAAAAAATCTTGTTTATCTAGGTGGAGCCAAAAATGACGATAAAACACGTTGGGGAACTCCAGATGTTTTTTTTCAATTGGATGATGGTTCATATATATTTGTGGAAATAACCACTCAAAAAACAAGACTGAACAAAAAAATTCTTGATGATTTAGAAAAATGCAAAAAAGAAGCCAAAAATAATAATATTAAAGTCAGTAAAGTTATTTATGTATGTTCCTTTAAGCCGAAAATAAATAATATTGAAGCATATAAATCAAAGTGCGATGAATTTTGTAAATCTAATGCTTTTGAATTTTGGGGAATTGACCGATTAGCAGATATGTTGATTTCGAGTTTTAGAAATCTTGCAGTAGACGAATTAAATGTTTGTTTAACACTAAGTTCACTACAAACAGTAGATGAATATTTGAAAACTCAAAAATTTGATGTTTCTCAAACCCATGAATTTCTTTATCGTGAATCAGAATTAGAAGAAATCATATCATCTTTGATTGACCATAAAACAGTATTGCTTTATGGAAGTTCAGGATGTGGTAAAACTCGTTTGTGCTTTCAGGCTGCAAAAGTGCTGAAAGAAAAATTTGGATTTAAAGAAACTTATTTTATTAAAAGCGCTGTTAATTCTACGTTAAACGATTTAAAAACAGCTTTTAATGGAGAGAAGGCACTTTTTATATTAGATGATGTAAACCATATACCATATTTGATAGATTTCTTAAATTATTCCAAGACAAATAATAATTTTTTTGTTTTGGCAACTGTAAGAGATTATGCTTTTGATGAAATCAAAAAAAATCTCTGGAAAAAAGGCTATAATAATGAATTGAAAAGTCTGTTAATCAGTGCATTATCGGAAAAGCAGCAAAATGAGATAGTTAAGAAAATATTGCCGAATGCAAATTATGATATTTTAAGAGCAATACAAAATATTTCGAAAGGCAATTTGCGTTTTTCAATTATGTGTGCAGAGACTATCAAGACCAGTAATCAAATACCAAAAGATTTGGAAAATCTTTTGGAACGATATTTTAAACAAATAGAGGTAGATTTGGACGGCTTAAAGGTCGATGTGTTAGATAAGAGTTCCCAGCGATCTTTAATACTCTTGTCACTACTTCATCGTATTATTATTCCAGTTAATGATGAAGACTGCAAAAATTCTCTCAACCTTTTATTAAGTAAGTTGGGAATTGAATATCACCAATTTATTAATGCTATGATTTTTTTGAAACAATATGAAATTATAGGAATTTCATTTGATGGACAAGTTTATGAAATAAAAGATCAAATTTTGGCGAATTATTTATTTTATAAACTTGTATTTAAATGCAATAAAATAAGTTTTTCTTTGCTACTTGATACATTATTCCCTGAATATCGTTCTGCATTTGAAGAGATATTGGACTTTATTCTGTTTATTTATGGTTTTACTAAACCTATCGAGGAAGAACTTAAGAAAAGTTGGAATGCCATTGATAACGAACGAAAGATTGTACCTTTTTTGGAGGCATTTTATCATTTGATTCCACTTGAAACATTAAATTATATAAAAGAGCATCTTGTATCGTCTAATTCATGGATTGATATTTTAAGCAAATTTGAAGCAACTCTATATGATGAAGTAGCTATAGATCTGCTTATAGAAATTATAAAATTAAAACCCACTAATTTGAATTTGAATGAAATAGTAGAACTCTTTGGGATTCATAAGAATTCATTTGAAGCAAACTTTCACATGCAAATATATTTGCTTAAAAAGCTGAAGGTAATTATCTTGGATAATGATATTGCAATGAAACTATTTTTGCAATTTTGTCAAGAATTATTAAATTTTAATTTTAGATTTAATGAGATTCATGGGAAAACTGTAGCGATGTTTGAAACGCATATAATTCCAGTAGAATGTACATTTAAAATGCGTTCAATAATTTGGGAGGGAATATTTTCTCTATTTAATTCAAACCACGCAACCATGGAGTTAATACAAATTTTATCGCACCATCGGTTCTTCCCCCGTGATGGTTTGCCAAATGAATATAAGGAAATTTTAAAAAGTGATCAACAATGCATAATTAAAGGCATTTCTAAAATTGATTTATGTTCACAGTCATTTGAAAAAAAAATAATAATAAAAAGAATGTTGGAATGTTGCTATCCGGAAGAGAACGAGAAATTCAAGGAATTGGTAAGTGTCTTAGAAAAAGATTCGATTTTTAAAATTTTCTCTTTTGTAGATTCTAGAAGCAATTGCTCTTTTATATTTGATGTCCATAAAAAAGAAGCTTATGAAAAAAATTACGGAAAACTTTTAAGTTCTATTAATATGCCGTCCGATTTTTTTACATTTATTAAAGAGCTTGGGAAAATCAATATAAACGATAGTAAAAAATTGTTGTATTTGAATTACTTTTTTCAATACATACATGATTACTATCCTGAAAAGTATTTAGGGACTTTAAAACTGCTATTTGAACAATTACCTGATGTATTATTAATCTCCCGGACCATTATAAAAAACGCAATTGATGTTTCAAACTGGACAGCAGCATTCACTATTATACAGCAAGCAAATATTAGCAATAAAAATGTTTGGCTATTAGAAATATTTAGCCAATTGGAAGAAAAAAATCTAAATGAAACATTATATACACAATGCTTAAATTTGATTTGTAATGAAATACTAACTGACTATGAAAATGATATTCGTTATTTCGACATTCTAAATTACCTGCCTTTTGAAAAGTATAAAAGTGGCTTTGTGAAGGTTATTTTTGAAGCGATTGGTGCTATCGGCAAAATTGACTTGGAAAAGTATCGAATTATAGAAAATTGTTATAATAGCGAATTATTAAAAGCACATAAAATGACGTTTGATGATTTTTCGAATTTATTTGGCGAAGAGGAATCACTTTATATTGATTTGTTCTTTACAATGGTAAGAAAAAATGTTTTGATTTCATCTGGAGACTTCGAAAAATATTTATTGTTAAAAGATGAAGATTATTTATATAGATATTACGATATTTGCTTTGAACCAACACAAGATATACATAATCTGACAATCAATCTATTAAGAGAGACTGTGAATCCGTGCGGAATGATGCTAAACGTATATAAACGTGCTATTAACAATAAAAAACTTATAAATATATGTTATGCATTGGTAGAAATTATAAAAGCAAATTTTAGCGAAAATAGCATAGCAGATTTTATAAATATGTTTCTTCATGAATTTCATAATGAAAAAAGTAATCTAACCATTTTAACAAATTTAATGTGTTGTATGGATAAAGAATGGCAATTTATCTTTGTCGAAAAGTTGATTGAAAGCAAAATTAATATTCAGTTATTTCAAGATTTGCCTGTTTTTAGTTATCCTTTCTTTTGGTCTGGTTATGAGTTGGATATGCTTGAATCAAGAGTATCTATGCTGCAAGAGTTTTTAATAAGAATGAAGCCAGATATTGTCAATATAAACTATCTGAAATGTCTTAACGATAGACTTCAAATATTAAACACGCAAATAGAAGAAGCAAAGTTGAAAGAATTATACGACTAGGAAAACGGAAATAGAACAGCACATATGAAGGTGTTAGGTGTTTGCGTTGCAACCATTAAAAAATTTTACATTTGCGATTCACTTGAAGTACAATTTGAATGAATGGGTGTTTTTTTTAATATAAATAGCATAATCAAATTAATTACGATATAATAAAAAGGAATAAGAAATTATTACGCAGTGGAAGGAGTTTGTTATGAAAAAAAGAAAGGCCGGATATATTCTTCTAACATTATTGCTTTTGGCGGCAATTATAACGTTTGTCGTATTATTGCAAGAACTTGTAGGGTCACTTTTCTTTAAGGATACTTATAACTATTTGATTAAATTTTTAAATCCATCGCAACGGCAAATCGATGGTAAAACGATTTTCATTTATGTGGCATTAGGCGCTTTATTAGTTTGGGAAGTGGTATGGTTAATAAGCAATATCAAGAATCGTAAAACTATATCCGCTTATTTTGGACAAGTATTATTGCCGATAGTTTGTTTAATGCCCCTTTTAATGTATCATTATCGTGATTGCTTAGATAAAAAACTCAGTTCCGAACCAGTTGTAGTTTATGTTTTATACAAAGCTCTCGCTGTAGCGGTTGTTTTGATGATTGTTTACTTTTTATGTACATTAACTAAAAATAAGATTCAATATGAATACTTAGGATATGATGATCAAGATGAAATCGATGCTAATTATGAAAACGGACAAGTATTAATCGCGCAAGAACTTGGAAAGGGGGAAACAATAAACGAAGAAGATAAATTGGAAGTTTCTTTAGAGTCTCATGGTAAAAGTGAAGTTGATGAAGAGCCTCAAGAAAAACAAGAAGAAAAAATTGAAGAATTAGAGTTGGAATTAGAAGAACTGCACGCAAATACAAAAAAAGAAGTTGTCGAAGAGAAAGTTGAAGAGAAGATTGAAACTCCAATCGTTGAAAAAGAAGCTGAATCAAAAGATATCGAAGATGAAAATAAGGTCGTCGACGCTAATGAAAACGAAGAAGATGACGAAGACGAAGAGGATGAAGATGATGAAGAGGACGAGAATGAAAATCATCCTCAAATGAAGCAAAAAATAGTGAGTCGTTCATTTAAAGAAAAAATGTTAGATTTACCGAGTGAAACACAAGAGTACTATAATGAAATTAAAAATGAATTGATGAGTTATCGAAAGGTAAATGCAAGACTTTCTCATTCTTGTGATTCTTTCCGTCTCCATCGCGATTTATTAGTGAAATTGACTATTGCCGGTAAAACTTTAAAGATGTATTTTAATTTATCCAATTATAAGATTGAGGAAAAGTATTTTGTAAAAGATGTTTATGATAAAAAGAAATATGAGTTAGTTCCTCATCTTTTAAAAGTGAAGTCTCAAAGATCCGCGAAATATGCACTTGAAATTATTCAAAAAATCATGGATGAAAGAGGAACTACTAAGGTAAGAAAATATAAAAATATCGATTTCATCCAAGAACTAAAAAATAGTAATATATAAAGTTTTATTAAAAGATTAGAAGTACCAAATATGGTGCTTCTTTTTTTTATTAGTTTATGATAAGATATTTTCGTTGAGAGGGTAATTTTTATGAATAGATTTATGAAAGCGGCAATTTTAGAAGCTAAAAAAGGTATTACTTCCGGACATGGTGGCCCTTTTGGTTCGGTGATTGTAAAAGACGGAAAGATTGTCGCTAAAGGTCATAATGAAGTGATTAAAAATCAAGATGCAACTTGCCATGGGGAAATGATGGCGATTCGTAAAGCCTCTAAAAAATTAAAGACGTTTGATTTAAGTGGTTGTGAATTATATACAACAGCCGAACCTTGCCCAATGTGTTTAGGAGCGATTCTTTGGGCTAATATTTCTAAAGTTTATTTTGGATGCAATATCGTCGATACTGAAAACATCGGATTTAGGGATAAGGTATTTTATGAGATGACGGAGAATAAGAAAAATGAATTTATTCTTGAATTAGATCGTGAGCAATGCTTGAAGCTTTTTAAAGAATATGAAAGTATACAAGATAAGCAAAATTATTGATTTTTATCGATGATACATTTTATGGGGATATGGTGAAATTGGTAGACACGCTAGATTCAGGTTCTAGTGCTGAAAAGCATATGGGTTCGAGTCCCATTATCCCCACCATGTTAGAAGAACCAAATTGATACAATGAAGTTAATTATTTCTAGTATCAATTTGTTTTTATTTATAGGGTTCGATACCCAGCATATAGGTATTTTTAAAGAAATTAGGTCTTATAGGATGTTAAAGTGGCATCGTTTCTAAGGCCATTTTTATTTGCCTTAAATTAGATTGGTGACGATAGGAGACGATAGATGACGAAAGGAGACGAAAGGGGACGATAGATGACGAAAGGATATTTTAATCACTATAAACTAGGATTTTGTAGTATGTGTTAAATTACAGTCATCAAAAAGAAGTGAGATTTTTTGAGAAAATTTTGTGACAATTATAAAAAAGTTATACTATATCAATGGTATTTTATAGCAAAAAGTGTTATAA
>CANQCZ010000015.1 GCA_947591215.1 uncultured Bacilli bacterium
ACAGAAGTTAAGCACCGTTGCGGCGAAGGTATCTCTCCTTTGAGACAGAATAGCTAGCTGCCGGGCTTTTTTTTATGAAAAAAACGCATTTATTATTGTCGATTAATCATATAAATCTTTTAGGTGATTTAAATATGCGCTTTGAGACATTTGGAATTAACTCTTTTAACGAAGAAATGATGCAAAAACGACTTCCTCATCCGATTTACGTCAAATGGCAAGAGACGATTCGCAAAAAAGATGCCTTAGATCAAAATAC
Organism: uncultured Bacilli bacterium; assembly: GCA_947591215.1. Taxonomy (GTDB): domain Bacteria; phylum Bacillota_I; class Bacilli_A; order RFN20; family CAG-449; genus CANQAG01. The sequence goes on from CANQCZ010000015.1 coordinate 260, forward strand.
GGCGGATGCGATCGCACACGCTATGAAAGAATGGGCAATCGAGAAAGGATGCACGCATTATTCACATTGGTTTCAACCATTAAATGGATTGACAGCGGAGAAACATGAAGCCTTTATCGATTGTAAAGAGGGAAAACCGTTGATTTGTTTTTCCGGTAAAGAATTGATTAAAGGTGAACCTGATGCTTCTAGTTTTCCAAGCGGCGGTTTAAGAGCTACTTTTGAAGCTAGAGGGTATACTTATTGGGACTGTTCTTCTTATGCGTTTATTAGAGATAAAACGCTTTTTATCCCGACGATTTTTTTGAGTTTTAATGGGGAATCATTGGATTTAAAGACTCCGCTTCTGCGTTCAGTTGAAGCGATTTCCAAAGAAGCGACCGCACTTTATAATTTACTTTGTGAAGAAAAAATCGAAGAAGTGATCCCACATGTCGGATTGGAACAAGAGTATTTTTTAGTCGACCGTGATCTTTTTTTAAAACGTCGCGATTTAGTTTTAACCGGCCATACGCTTTTTGGATCGTTACCACCTAAAGCGCAAGAATTGGAGTCTCATTATTTTGGCTCTATTCCGCAACGCGTGCAAACTTTTATGGAAGAAGTGGATGAAGAATTGTGGAAATTAGGAATTTATGCTAAATCTGAGCATAATGAGGTGGCACCGGCACAATTTGAAATCGCTCCGATTTTTTGTAATGTGAATGTTGCCGTCGATCAAAATCAAATCATCATGGAAGTACTTCAAAAAATTGCGTTGAAACACAATTTAGTTTGTTTGTTGCATGAAAAACCTTTTAAGAATATCAATGGAAGTGGCAAGCATAATAATTGGTCTTTGATTACTGATCGTGGCAAAAATCTTTTAGAATTGCCGGCAAATTTTAAAGAAGATCAAACTTTTATCGTTTTTTTGTTAGCGATAATTAAAGCGATCGATGAACATGCCGAACTAATTAGACTAGGTTCCTCTAATCTTGGAAACGATTATCGTTTAGGAGGTTCAGAAGCCCCACCTTCGATCGTTTCGATGTTTCTTGGTAAGCCGCTAGAAGATTACTTATTAGATTTAGTTTCAGGCAATAAGACCAAAGACCATCAAATAGATAAGATAAAACTAGATTTTCTTACTGAAGTACCATATGATTTTGCTGATCGTAATCGAACTTCGCCAGTGGCCTTTACGGGAAATAAAATCGAATTTAGAATGCTCGGTTCATCGATGAATGCTGCGACTTTTAACACCTATATCAATACGATTGTCGCGCATTCTTTAAGAGAAATTAAAGATGAACTAACGCCTTTTAAAGATCGGGTATCTTTGAAAAAAGCAGCGCTTGATTTATGTAAAAAAATAATCAAAGACCATCAAAAAGTTTTGTTTAATGGTGATGGGTATTCTTCAAAGTGGATTGAAGAAGCGAAAAGACGGAAATTACCGAATATCAAAAACTTTTTTGAAGCGATAAATTATCTGACTCTTGAAAAAAATGAAAAAATTTTTATCGAACAAAAAATTTTTTCAAAAGCAGAACTTTCTGCGCGAAGAGAAGTGCTGCTTGAAAATCACAATAAGTTACAATTGCTGGACATTAAAACAGTACTATTATGTCTTTATCGAGACATTCTTCCTAAGTTGAATCGCGAAATAAAAGAAATTCCTACTTATGATTTCCGTCATGAAATGTTTCAAGAAACAGTAAAGCAATTGTTAGAAAAAGCACAGCAACTTGAAAAATTATTGGAAACTAGCGATAGTAACAATCAACAAGAATTAGGAAATAAAATAATCATAGAACTGTTACCTATAAAGGAAGAAATACGAAGATTGTACGATAATATTGAAGATAAAATCAGTGAACAAAATCTTCCTTTCCCAACTTACATGGATTATTTTTTCGGATTAGACTCATGATTTTTTACGCTGAAAATATGGATATTTTTCAGCGTAATTTTCTTTGGTTATTTGGCGAGCACGGGCGATTGCAAAACTTGAATCGGCAAGATTTTCGGTGATGGTAGACCCCGCGGCAATAAAAGTATTATCTCCAACTTCTAATGGTGCAATTAAATTGCTATTACAACCAATAAATGCATTATTACCTATTTTTGTGTGATGTTTTGTGCTGCCATCATAATTTACAATCACTGTGCCACAGCCAAAATTGCAGTCATAACCACATTCGGTATCACCGATATAGGTGAGATGTGATATTTTAGTGTTATGGTCGATCGTCGAATTTTTTATCTCGACAAAATTGCCGATTCTCAAATTATCGCTCAAAAGACAATGATCGCGAAGATGGGCGAAAGGTCCGATTTTAACTTGCTTTCCGATTTGACTATTTTCAACCATCGAATAAAAAATTTTTGTTTCTTCTTTTACTATAGTGTTATTTAAAAAAGCGTTTGGTCCGATTATCGCACCTTCTTTGATCTTTGAATTTCCGAGAATTATGGTATTGGCTTCGATTGTTGCACCTTTTTCAATTACTACTTTACTGCCGATAATGGAAGTAAAAGGATTATGAAAAATAACACCATTAATCATGTGATTTACAATGATCTTATTTTTTAATTGTATCTCTAATCGTGAAAGTTTGTAGTAACTATCGATGATTTCATTAGACTGTACGGTAACGTCAATTTTATATGCACCATCTTTTAAGGCTCTAGAAGTGATTTTAAAAGGATCGAGAGTGTTTAATTTTAAAAAATCAATGTTACTTGGAATTAAATAAACTATTGTATCTTGATCTTCAAATTCTTGATGATCGGTATTTTTGGTTATCTGAAAAATCTCCTTTAATAAATTTTGATCTAAAAAATCAAAGAAATTGGTAGCGATTTTTTCACTAATTAAAAATTTATCGATGCCTAATTTCTTTAATTTTTCAATTAAATAGCAAATAAATGGGCGATCGATGATATTTAAAGTCGCCATATTCAATAGATCATTATCGTCAATAATCGCAAGTTTTTTCATAATTTCTCCTTGAAATGATATATTATATGCTCATTTATGAAGATGCTTAATATTTTTGATTTTAAAATTACTTATTAACCTTTAATGCTATAATGTCAAATTGCATAATTTTAACTTATTTTTCATAACTTTATCTAGACGAAAGTCTTAGAGGAGTTAGCTATGTGTGGAATAATCGGCTGTATAGGAAATGAAACTAATCTCATTTCAAAAGTTATCGAAGGTTTGGAATGTCTGGAATATCGAGGCTATGATTCTTCAGGCATCGCCTTTATCAAAAACCATCAGATTCAAGCCGTTAAAGCAGTGGGAAGAATTTCTGATTTAAAGCAAAAATTAAATTTTGAAGTTGATTCTTCGCTTGTAATCGGTCATACCCGTTGGGCAACCCATGGGAAAGTTTCACTTGAAAATTGTCATCCGCATTTTTCAAAAGAAAAACGCATCGCTTTAGTGCATAATGGCGTTATTGAAAATTTTAAAAGTTTACGAATTGAACTACAAGCTCAAGGTTATGATTTTTATAGTGAAACCGATAGCGAAGTGATCGCTAATTTAATCGATTATTATTCACAAAAATATGATCATTTGAAAGCAGTGGAATTTGGTTGTTCTAGATTAGAAGGATCATATGCATTGGCGATTATTTTTAAAGATGACGACAGATTGTATTTTGCCAAAAAAGATGCTCCGTTGATTTTAGGCAAGAGCGAAAATTTCAATTTTATCGTGTCCGATATTGTCGCGGCTTCATCGTTTTCAAATGAAATTATCACAATAGACGATCACCAATATGGATATATATCTCAAGACAAAATCGCAATCTATCAAGACGGAAAGTTTATTTCAAGACAATTTGTCAAATGCGAAATTCAAAATGATCAAAGGAGCAAAGGCCTTTTTCATCATTATATGGAAAAAGAGATTCAAGAACAACCAAGCGTAATCAGACGATTGATTAATCACTATGCAAAAGATGAAAAATTTTCTTTTGATTCAGTTTTTTTAAAGAAGCTTTGCGAATCGAATCGAATTTATATTGTCGCTTGCGGTACTTCGTATCATGCAGGGTTAGTCGGAAAATATTATTTTGAAACATTGGCAAAGAAAGAAACTGAAGTTTGCATAGCCAGCGAATTTTCTTATCATTTACCTTTAGTGAGTGAGCGACCGTTTTTTCTTTTGATTTCGCAATCGGGGGAAACAGCGGATTTAAGAAGAGCATTGAAAAAAATCCGGGAACTTAAGGCACCGGTTTATACCATGACCAATGTTGTCACTTCTTCTTTAGCGCAACTAGCAGATGGATATCTTGATTTAATGGCCGGTCCTGAAATCGCGGTGGCTTCCACTAAAGCTTACACTGCTCAAGTGACTCTTTTAGCATTATTAGCGCATGCTTTAACCGATGACATAAAAATGATCAAAGAAAAATTTCAAAGTGTAATTGCTGCGGAAGAAAAAATTTTAGCAAAACCGGATGTCCTTAAAGACATTGTGACACAAAAAATCGCTTTTAGTCGTTCATGTTTTTATATCGGAAGAAATTTAGACTACTTATTGGCCCAAGAAGCAGCTTTGAAAATGAAAGAGATCTCTTATATTCAAACCGAAGGATTTGCCGGAGGAGAATTAAAACACGGCACTATTGCGTTGATTGAAAAAGGAGTACCAGTCATCGCGTTGATTTCTCAAACTCATATCGAAGAGGCGACAAGAGTAAACATCGAAGAAGTAAAATCACGAGGAGCAACTATAATTACAATCGCGAGACAAAGTGTCGCAAAAGAAGAAGATGATATTATTATCCCCGATCATGATCCGTTATTGAGCCCTTTGGTATTTGCTATCGTCGTTCAATATTTTGCTTATTACGCGGCTTTAATCAATAAACGCGATATCGATAAACCGCGAAATCTTGCTAAAAGCGTCACTGTAGAATAATCTAAAAAGATAGTTTTCTCATTTTGAAAATGTAGTATAATGAATTTGAGGAATAAAGATATGAGAATGTTAGATATCATTTTAAAGAAAAAAGAAGGAAAAGCTTTAACAGAGGAAGAACTGCGATTTTTTATAACCGGTTACGTCAAAGGTGAAATTCCCGATTATCAGGTTTCATCGCTTTTAATGGCCATTTGTTTTCAAGGAATGAATAAAGAGGAAATCGCAACACTCACTGAATTGATGGAATATTCAGGTGAAACGATCGATTTAACATCCATCAAAGGAATTAAAGTCGATAAGCATTCGACCGGTGGTGTCGGTGATAAAACATCGATGGTTTTAGGACCGCTTGTCGCCTCTTGCGGTGTCAAATTAGCAAAAATGTCAGGCAGAGGACTTGGTCATACCGGAGGAACTCTTGATAAACTTGAATCGATTCCTGGAATGTCGATCTCCTTGACGAAAGAGCGCTTTATCGATCAGGTGAATAAAATCGGAATGTCGATAATCGGACAAACCGCAACGATTGTTCCGGCTGACAAAAAACTATACGCTTTGCGCGATGTGACCGGAACGGTGGAATCGATTCCGTTAATCGCTTCTTCGATTATGTCCAAAAAATTGGCCTCAGGCTCTGACACGATTTTATTGGACGTTAAATTTGGATCGGGTGCTTTTATGAAAGACCTCGATTCGGCGCGCGAGTTAGCACGGACGATGGTGGAAATCGGAGATTCGCTTTCACGTGATACTAGAGCAATTCTCACCGACATGAATCAACCTTTAGGCTGTGCAATCGGTAATAATCTAGAAGTTATTGAAGCGGTGAACACTTTAAAAGGTAATGGTCCTCAAGATCTTGTGGAATTATGCGTTAAAGCCGGAGCCATTATGTTAGAACAAGCAAAAGTTTGCTCTAAGGCTAACGCTGAAGAATTATTGAAAAATAAAATTGAAAATGGTGAAGCTTTTGAAAAATTGTGTCAATTTGTAGATGCTCAAGGCGGGGATATTTCATATCTTAAAAACACGGAAAAATTTGAAAAATCACGTCACATCGATAAGGTTATCGCCACCAAAGAAGGATATGTAAAAGAGATCAATGCCTTAGAAATTGGAGAAGCGGCGATGAAATTAGGCGCGGGACGGGCCACGAAAGAGGATACGATCGATATGACCGCGGGAATTATTCTGCATAAAAAAGTCGGAGATTATGTTAAAAAGGGTGAAAGTTTGTGCGAGTTGCACACTAATGTCGATAATTATAAGCAGATAGTAAAAGAAATTGAAGAATCATTTAAACTTACCGATCAAAAGATCGTAGTACCTTCAATCATTTACGAAACCGTTGAATAAAAAATTTTTGTATAATTTTAAAACGGCTAGAAATAATAAGGATTGTGAGTTCGAAGATGGGGATCGATCCTTAAGGATTTCTAGCCGATTTCTTTTCTTCGAGGTTCGCGAAGAATCACTTCCCTCACAAGAAAAGGGAACGTAATTAGAGCTATGTGTCAATTAAGTTGATATGATATCAAAACATTGACAATGAAAAACTTTTCATTTACAATGAAAACGTGCGCTAATGATACCTTTTTTACTAAAAAGGAGGGTCTAGATGCGAAGAGAATTGATGGCCTTAGCAGTAGGTGTTTCTATCGGTATGCTAACTACGGTTAAATGCAAGGGACTTTACCAAAAGTTAAGTGAAACTTGCGATTGCATCGATGAGAAATTGATGGCGGTTAAGGACAAGACGCAATCTTCAATGCAAACAATCAAGGGAAGGTTGATGCGGAAAAAAGACAAGACAATCGATTTAGCTGATCAAAAAATTGACGACTTAATCGAAGAAATCGACAAAATCGATATTACCCCGCTAAAAACCAAATCTAAGAAAACCTTTGAGTCACTGAGACAAAAGATTATATCTTTAAAGAACTTGTAGTAAGAAAGCGAACTATCACATCAAAAGCGCTGCTAGGCGCTTTTTATTTATTTAAGGAGGCCGTGTATGGATAACGTTAAAGATCGCATTACAATTTATGAAGTTGCTAAAGCGTGTGGAGTTTCACTTGCAACCGTTTCACGTGTTATCAATCATCAAAATAATGTTAAAGAAGAGACTCGAAAAAAAGTTGAAGAGGCGATTGCTCGTCTTGCTTATAAACCTTCGGCTTTAGCAAAGGGATTAGCGACTAATCGCACCACCAATATCGGAATTATTCTTCCGGCAGCTAATTATGTGTACATTTCAAATATGCTTAACGGAATGGTCGACATCGGAAAAATCTACGGATATCAGACTACTTTATTTTTTGCTAAACACTCAAAAGAAGATGTGAATGATGCTATCGATCATTTAATTACTTCGATGGTCGATGGTGCAATCATTTTCGATGACGAATTGGATGATAAAGATTTCACGCGTATTTCTTCTTATAAAATTCCTTTTGTCGCAATTGGAAATCGAATCGAAGAGGAAAATGCCGCGTGCATCACTCTAGATTATCGAGAAAGCATTGAAGAAATATTAAATTGTGTGGCAGAAAAATCAGATAAACCGCTTTATGTGATTCACGTTGAACAAGGGGGTAAATTAATTCATTCTGTTGAAGAAACCATCCATGAATATTATGCTAAACATGAAGTTTCAGATCAAAATTGGTTAATCAATTGTGAAGATTCTTACACTCAGACATACAATCAATTTCTTGAGTACTTTAAAACTAATAAAAAAGGCTTTTTTGTCGCTCCACGCGATTCTTTAGCGGCGGCGCTGATGAATGCGGCGATTGATAATGGTTTACGGGTTCCAGAAGATGTCGAAATTCTTTCAATTATCGGTACTAAGTATGCCAATATCACCCGTCCTAGCCTTTCATCTTTGAACATCGATATGTTTGAAGTCGGTTCGATTGCGATGAGAATGGTGACAAAACTCCTAAAAGGTGATCTGGAAAATAAAATATTCTCATTCAAATCAAATTTAATTTCAAGAAACTCAACGATGCTAAAAAAAGATAATTAGGTGGTATGAAGATGGAAAAGAAAATTAAAAAAATGACTATTACTATTGTTTTAGATCAATACGGAAATACAAATAATGGCACAACCGCTACTGCGATGCGTTTTGCCAATGCTTTAAAAGAACACGGACATGAAATAAGGGTAATAACCGCTTGGAATTGTAAAGAAGAAAAATGTTATCTTGTCAATGAATACAAAGTTCCTGTCTTTGATAAAATCATTCGTTCTCAAGGCATGGTTATTGGAAAACCGGATGATGATGTGATAAGAAAAGCGATAAGAGGAAGCGATGTCGTTCACTTAATGCTTCCGTTCCCGTTACAAAGAAGAGCGTTACAAATCGCTAAAGAAGAGAAAGTCGCGGTAACTGCCGCGTTCCATTGCCAACCGGAAAACGTCTCGTATACGATTCATATGGGAAAAATCAAATTTGTCAACGATTTCATTTATCATTTATTTTATAAATGGCTTTATCGTGATGTCAAAAAAGTTCACTGCCCGAGCAATATGATTGCAAATCAATTAAAAGAACATGGCTATCAAAACGAATTTCATGTAATCTCAAATGGTTGTTTAAGTAGTTTTAAACCGAAAAAAGTCGAACGTCCCGAAAAATATAAGGATAAGATTGTGATTGTAACAGTGGGACGTTATTCTCGAGAAAAACGGCATGATCTTTTGATAAAAGCAGTCGGACGATCTAAATATCATGATCACATTCAACTTATTTTTTGTGGAAATGGTCCTTTGAGAAATAAATTCGAAGCGATGCAAATTGGAATGACAAATCCGATTGAACTTAAGTTTTGCAAAGAAGAAGAATTAATCAATATATTAAACTACGCTGATTTATACGTTCATGCTTCTGATGCGGAAATTGAAGCGATCTCTTGTATTGAAGCTTTCTCTTGCGGTCTTGTGCCGATTATAAGCGATAGTAAAAAATCAGCAACCAATCAGTTTTGTTTAACGGACGAATGCAAATTTAAACATGGAAATAGTAAAGATTTAAGCCAGAAGATCGATTATTTTATCGAACATCCGCATAGAATCAAAGAATTATCGAAAATGTACACTAAATATGCCGAACAATTTCAACTAGATCGTTGCGTCAGGCAATTAGAAGAAGTCTTTGCCGAAGCGATCGAAGAAAATAAGGCGCAGTATGAAAATTAAAGAAAAACCGATATATCCGGAAGACGAACATCAGCATATGATGTCATGTAACATCTCAAAGGAATTCAAACTTGATGATGATTACATGTATGTCACCGAAGGATTTCTTCGTCGTGTTGGAGCTAAAGTAATTCAACTATTAGCAATCAGTTATTTTCAAGTGTACAATCGGGCTTTCAATAATTTTCGTATTGTCGGCAAAGAGAATTATAAAAAAGTCAAAAAAAAGGGTAAGGTTTTAATTAATAACCATTGTTTTCCATTAGATACCACTTCAGTATCGACGATGCTTACCAAATTCAAATTATTGCATTTTTGCACGCTACAAGAAAATTTTCAAATTCCGGTGGCAAGAAAATTTTTAAGACCATTGGGTGGAATTCCAATACCTCATGATCCGAAGCAAATGAAAAAATTTATGAAAGTAGTTAACGACATTTTAAAGAATGGCGGTAATATTCATTTTGCACCTGAAGGTTCGATGTGGTATTATTACCCGGGATTAAGAACTTTTAAAGCTGGGGCTTTTCATTTTGCATGTCGCAATAAGGTTCCGGTTTTACCGATGGTTTTTGTTTTTAAACCTAAAGTTCATCGGCTATCCAAGAAAGTAAAACCTAATAAATATCGCGTAGAATTACATTGTCTTGAAGCTCAATATCCCAATGAAACTTTGGAATTTAAAGAACAAGTAAGTGATTTGGCAATTCGCTGTTTTGATGTAATGCAAAAGTGTCTTTTTGAAAATTATAAAGGCGATCCGAATTTGAAATTTTCAGATAAAAAGTTTGAATAATTAGAGTGTTTAGAAAATAAAACATTGATTCCAATTGGATCATTTTAAATTTATAAAATATAGGGAGGATTATTATGAGCCTTATTGAAGCAAAAGGAATCGGAAAAATATATAAAACCGCGAGTGTCCAAACGATGGCATTGCACGATATTAATTTTAAAATTGAAGAAGGGGAGTTTGTCGTGATTATCGGTGCTTCGGGTGCCGGAAAATCAACCCTTTTAAACATCCTTGGCGGAATGGATTCTCCTACAAGCGGTTCTTTTATCGTCAATGATCATGATATCAGCGCTTATTCTAGCAAAGAATTATCTAAATATCGCCGTTACGATATCGGCTTTGTTTTTCAATTCTACAATTTGATTGCTTCATTGACCGCGCTTGAAAACGTGGCTTTGGCGCGCTCGGTGGCAATCAATCCATTAGATAGCAAAGCGGTGATGAAAGAAGTCGGTCTTGAAAAAAGAATGAATTCTTTTCCGTCTTCGTTAAGCGGTGGTGAACAACAACGAGTGGCCATCGCACGTGCCGTAGTAAAAAATCCTACCTTATTGCTTTGCGATGAACCGACCGGGGCTTTGGATTCCAAAACCGGAAGATCGATTATAAAACTTTTAAAAGAGATTTCCACAACCAACAAAAAAACGGTGATAGTGGTCACCCATAACGCTTCATTGACTGAAATAGCCGATCATGTGATTCAAATTCAAGATGGAGCCATCATCGAAGATTATTATAATGAAAAAATACGGGAAGTAGATGATTTAAAATGGTAAAACCAAATAAAACGGCTCTGCTTTTTAAGACCACACGACGTGAAATTCGCTCTAATATCAAACAGTTTTTAGCGATTATTTTTATCGCGGCTTTAGCGGTTTGTCTTTTTGCCGGTTTGACTGCAAATTATATGACGCTTGAAAAGCGAGTTGATACCATCTATGAAAAAGGAAATATCGCTGATCTTTTTGTTTATGTCAAAGAGACGGATGAAGCGGATATTGAGTTTTTTAAACAAGATAATCGTCTTAAAAAAGTTGAAAAACGTCTAGTGGTGGATGGAGAACTAGAAGGTTTTACGACTTCGATTTATGTTCCCGAAGATCACAATGAAATTTCTAAGTATACTTCTCTTGAAGGGGAAGAAGGCTTTGTGATTGATTCTTATTTTGCTAGTAGAGAGAATGCCAAAATCGAACTTGGCGATCAACTTACTTTAGGAGTGTCGTTGAATCTTCAAAGCCTTCTTGGCGATAATTATGAGACTATGATGAATTTGCTTGATCAATGTCTTAAAAGCGGAATTTCCAATCCGCTGCGTCAAAATGTCATTAACCTCACTTTTAACGTGACGGGTTTTATGAGTCATCCTGAATCAATTGAATATAGTACCACTTCTAGCGGGATTACCTATCTGCAACGTAGCAAACTATTAGAAGCGTGCGATCGTTTGGTGGATGAATGTTTCATTAGATATCAAAGTTTGATAAAAAATCAAATTCATAGTATGTTAGACAATCGTTATAACCAGTATTTAATCGATTTGTATAATCGTGATGACAGTTCTTCAGTCGTCACCTCTTTAAACGACTATTTTAAAGCTAAGAGCAGCAATAATTTGATCACGTTGTTGACGCTAGACAATTTACCTAGCAACGCGACGATTCAAGCGGATATCGTTCAGGCTAAACAACTCGTTTTGGTATTTCCGGTAATCTTCTTCATCGTGGCGATTCTTGTCGTTTTGACTTCGATTTCACAGTTGATTTTTAAATCACGAGAAGAGATCGGAACTTTAAAAGCCCTCGGTTTTTCCGCGAAAGAAATCATCTTGCATTACATGTCGCTTGGGGTAATTCTTTCCGCTTTAGGATCTTTAATCGGGGGACTAGTGGGACCTTTGTTTATTCCTAACATCTTAAATATTAAATACAGCATCCTTTATCGTATTCCAGAAATCGCTAATGTAATGCCCTGGAGCACCATTTTATTGAGCGTTTTAGTATTCGGAATATTAAGTGCCGTCGTCTCATTCTTTATTGTAAAAAGCGAAGCGGATTTAAGTCCAAGCGAGAGCATGCGCCCTCGTAAAATCAAAGATTTTAAGGAAAAGAAAAAAAGCTCCAGTGATAAATCATTGACGTTAAAAATGGCTTTTAGAAATATCTTCTTGAAAAAATCGCGTACTTTGATGGTAATTTTCGGAGTTATCGGCTGTACTGCTTTATTGGTATCAGGATTTGGAATTTTAGACACTATCAATTATGGAGTCAATAGCGATTTATATGGGCTCTATGCGTCGGATATTATGGTTACTTATAAAAACGGCGAATCGTCAAAAGAACAATTAAATCAAATCGAACATGTAAAAAAAGTGGAAGAGACGATGACTCTTCCGATGCGTGCCACTTACGAAGGTAAAGCTGTCGACTGTTCTTTATATTTTGTGGAACCAAAAGCAGAGTCGTTCACGATGTTAAAGGAACTTGATGAAGGTATCGTGCTTTCGAAGAAGCAAGCGGAAGAATTGAATGTTGATGTTGGAGATACGGTAAGCTTTACGGTATTAGGCAATGAATACAATGCGAAAGTTGATGGTATTTTCACCGCTTCGGTTTGGCTTTATGCTTTTATTGATTACACCAATATTCCCGATATTAACTTTGCGCCGACTCAAGCTCAAGTTTTTGTTGATGAAGATGAAAATCTACCTGAAGTTACAACGCACATTTCTGAGTTGAATCTTGAAATGATGACTAAAAACGATTATGCCGAGCGCGTGAACAATGTTGTTTCCAGCGTTACTTTAATGTGTAACACGATTAAGGTCTTTGCTATCGCTTTGGCGATGGTGGTCACATACAATCTTTCGATTTTGAACTTTAATGAACGAAAACGCGATATTGCGACATTAAAAGTTTTAGGTTTCAATCGCTTGGAAATATTCAAAAGTCTAGCCGTAGAGATCTTGATTCTTACCTTTATTTCCAGTCTCATCGGCCTTTGTTTCGGCTATCCCTTATTAAAGCTGATTCTTGAAATCAATCAAACCAATCTTTTCTATTATCAATATCATATTGAACCGGTTTCTTATCTTATTTCACTTGCCATATCACTTGGCACAGCGATTGTGGTAAACTTATTTTTAGGAAGAGTCGCCAATAAGGTTGATGCCGTTGAGGCTCTTAAATCAGTCGAGTAATGAAAGGAGAATTTACTTATGTCGTTTCGAGCTTTTAATCAAGGAGCAAATGTTGTCAGTTATCGCAAAGATAATCGGGATTATGCGATGACTTGTGCTTGGGCCATGATGGTAGATTATGATCGAATTATGATGGTTCTAGGAGAGCAATCAGCCACCGGAAATAATATAAAAATCGGAGATATCGTGGGAGTTTCATCTCTTAGTGAATCACAGAAAGAAATCGCTTTACAATTAGGAGATCGTCATTCCGATCAAGTTGATAAGTTGGTAAATATTAAGATTAAAAGAGAGGGTACCGCAATTTTGATTGAAAATGCCAAAGTTCAAATGACAGTTGAAATTACCGATATCCTTCATTTAAAAGAGAATCCGCATGACAATTTGATTTATGGACGGATTTTAAATCATCAAACAAGCAAAGAAGGAAAATTTCTTTCATATGACTGTTTTGAATGAAAATATCACAATCGATAATGCTGAACTTATAATTTGTCCTCAGGAAAGTAAGAAATATTTTTTGAAATATCGGACAAAGAATCCTTTGGCTGATTTTAAATTGTTGACTAAAGAGCAACTGATAGAAAACGTGTACTTTAAAATTAAGCCAAAGGCGACTTTTTTCCTTTATCGCCAAGGCAAAAATTTTGAAGAGTGCAGTGACATTCTTTCGAATTTATATTTTTTAAACGAAAATGCACATAGTAAAAAAATCGAAGAATTAAAAGATATATTATCTTTACTGAAAAAAGCTAACCTCATAGATTACAATCCGCAATTCAAAACGCATTATTATCGAAAAAACATCCTTATTTGTGATTATGAGTCTGACGATAAAGAATTGCTCAATGCCCTACATGAATTAGAAGCTAATTTTTCTTTTGAAAATTTTAAAGGCAACAATAATCGCAACAATATTTTTTATCATGAGTTTGAAGATTTAGACCAGGAATTACTCTTTGTAATTAATCGCATCAATAAACTTGTAGTAGCGGGCGTTTCTCTCAATGAAATCGGGATTTATCGCTTACCGAGTGACTATTGCTTTCCGCTTGAAAAAATTTCACGGATCGCTTCGTTGCCGATAAATTTTAAAACGCGGTATCCTTTAAGTGCGACTCTTGATTTTAATCAATATTTGAATTTACTTCAAGAATCAGTGGAAACTTGGTTGGAAAATGAAACAATTCCACAAGAAATTAAGAATTTTGTCGTTGAAGAGTATGTTGAAATAAAAGACTTTGACCCTTCACAAAGTGAACTTCAAGCTTATCTTCGCTACTGTGCGTCAAAGACATATCTTGAAACAGAACAGTTTAAAGAAGCCGTATCTGTCATAGAAAATCAACCATGTAAATATAATTTTATCTTGGGTTTTTCGCTTGAAAGTTTCCCGCATATTTATAAAGATACTGATTATTTAACTGATAAGGAAAAAGCACTTTTAAATCGTCTTAATAGTGAAGATAAAACCAATCTTGAAAAAGAGGAGATTTTAAAATTTATTCAAAATAGTGAAAATATTTGGATTACGTTTTCAAAAAAAGTCGGACAAAAAACCGCTTTTCCTTCATTATTGGTCAAAGATTTATCACTTCAAAATTATGATATCAAAGATGAGTACGTTCGTTATTCTTTAAAACAAATGAATTTAGAGTTAGCATCGTATCTCGATCAGTATTTTCATTATAAAATCAATCATCCTTCAATTGAACTTGACGACGATCGAGTGTCTTTGTATCGCACTTATTCTCATAAATTCAAACTTTCTTTGGACTTTGAAAATAATGATGAGATGAACATTAGTTTTACGCGCATCGAAAGTTACAACAAGTGTGCTTTTTCATATTTTGCCGAGCAAATTTTAAACCTGAGCGAAGATTCAGAGAGTTTTTCCTTAAAATTGGGAAATTTATTTCACAAAGTTTTGGAACTAAGCGAAATTCAAACAATCGATACTCAACAACTCACTAATCTCGTTGACGAATATAATTTTACAGTCGAAGAATTGGTTTGGCTTAAAAATTTACTCCCATTATTGCCGATTATTATCGAAAATAACGAGGATTTTAAAAATCATTCAGCTTTTAAACATATCTTGTGTGAGAAAAAATTGAATTATCAAATAGATAGTAATACTTTTTTAATTGGTAAAATTGATCGGATAAGTATCAATGAAAAAGAAAAGGAGTTGATTCTCACTGATTATAAGACGGGTTCTTTTACCTTTAATCAAGATCAAGTAGCGTATGGTTTTAGTCTTCAATTACCGCTTTATTTAATTTTAGTAGAGTCAAATTATCCAGATTATGAGACGATTGGATTATATATTAAAACGATTTTAAGCTCCGATTTTCTTTATGATCAGGATTTAACATTTTTAAAACTCAATGGTCTAACGCTCGATGATCGAGAAATGTTGCAGCGTCTCGATGATACTTATTGTAATTCAGAGTTTATCAAAAATTTGAAAATCATAAAAAGCGGAGCGTTTGACCGACATGCAAAAGTAATTTCTAAAGAAACCCGCGATGAATTGAAAAACGAAACCTTAAAGCAACTGAAGAAAGCAATATCTTGTATTAGACAAGGTCAATTTGATATTAATCCTAAACGCATAAACAAAGGAAAGTTGCCTTGTGAATATTGTCAGTTTAGTGATCTTTGTTTCCATGATGAAACCGATACAGTTTATATAGACACCAAGAAAGAAGTGAATTCATAATATGGCAGTTAAGTTTACCGAAGATCAAAACCGGGCGATTACAACCCTTGGCAGTAATATCATAGTTTCCGCTGGAGCCGGATCGGGCAAAACCGCGGTTCTTTCTGAAAGGGTCCTATATCTTGTAAAAGAAAAAGGATTTCATTTGCAAGATTTTTTGATTTTAACATTTACTCGTCTGGCGGCTGGGGAAATGAAAGAGAGAATCCGTAAAAAACTTTACGAAAATAATCTTGAGGAAGCGAATGAAGTCGACCGGGCTGATATAACTACTTTTGATGCTTATGCATTGTCGCTTGTTAAAAAATATCACGCTGAGTTAAATTTACCGCGGGATATCGATCTTGTCGATAGCAGCGTCATTTCGGTGTATAAACGCAAATGCTTAGATGAGATTTTTCATGCACATTATGTAGCTAAAGATTTGGAATTTGAAAATTTGGTTCTTAAGCACAGCTTTAAAGATGATAATAATTTAAAATCGATAATCTTAAAACTTCAGAATAAAGCTGATTTATCAATCGATAAAAAAGCCTTTCTTCAAAGGGTTGAGAGTAGATTGTCAAGTGAAGATTTCAAAACGATGATTTTAAATAATTACGCGTTGTTATTAAAAGAACAAATAGAAGAAATTTCTTTAATGATTGATAAGATGGATCAGTATAATGAATATGTCTGCGATATAAAAAGTCTCATTGCAACAATTGATGGTGACTTTGATTCTTTGGTTAATCAAATAACCGCATTAACTTTACCAAGGGCCAAGGGACTCGATGAAAATGATTCAAATATCAATAAGAAAGTCAAAGATAAAATCGGTGATTTAAAAGAACTGGTTAATTATTACTCTTCGCGTGAACGCCTTGGAACCGAGATGAGATATTTTCAAGATGACATTCCCCTTATCGTTACTTTGACAAAGGAATTGGATGAGCGACAATGGCAATTTAAAACCGAACATGCTGCTTATGAATTCGAGGATATCGCTAAATTTGCGTTATCGCTAGTAAGGGATTTCCCAAATATTCGCTCTGAAATCAAAAACGGATTAAAAATGATCATGGTCGATGAATATCAAGATACTTCTACTTTGCAAGATCTATTCATTTCGTATATCGCTAAGGACAATATCTATATGGTTGGGGATATCAAACAATCTATCTACCGTTTTCGCAATGCAAACAGTGACATTTTTCAAGAAAAATATGAAAAGTATGCTGCTTTAAATGGAGGAAAGAAAATAGATTTAAAGGCTAATTTTCGCTCCCGAAAAGAAGTGATTGCCGATATCAATGATATTTTTCAACAAATCATGAGTTTAAAACTCGGTGGTGCCGACTATAAAAAAGACCATATTATTGAAAGTGGCAATAAAAGTTATGATCAAGCCGGTAACTGCCAAGACGATCATCATATTACCTGTTTGACTTATAGTAGTGATTTAAAATCTAACGAACGAGAAGAAATCGAAGCGAGAATTATCGCTAGTGATATTAAAAAGAAAATCGAAAAGCAATATCAAATATACGACTATATCGATGGTAAAGAAGTTTTAAGACCGATTCGTTTTGATGACATCTGCATCTTAATGGATCGTGGGACTTCTTTTAGTCTGTATAAAAAAATTTTTACCGAATATCAAATTCCGTTATATATTGAAAATGATGAAAATATCGTCGATAATGCTTTATTGAAAGTTTTGATTAATTTATTAAAAGTGATTTCTTATATTCGTGATAATAAAACTTTCGATGATGCTTTAAAGCATAGTTTTTTCTCACTTTTAAGAAGTTTTATTTTTTCTAAAAATGACCAATATATATTTGAGTTGCGTGAGGATGAAAAATACGTTTCATCAGCGGAATTTATCTTCATCAAACAAATCGTCGATGAAAAGCGCCATCTCTCATTGGATCTTTTATACAAAGAAGTAATTTTTGCACTTGATATCTATTCTAAACTTATTCTTATCGGGGATGTTAAAATGTATGAAAGATACGTTGACCTTTTCGTTTCATCGTTATCGATGATGGTTCGCCTTGAATATTCTTTAGATGATGCAATCGATTATTTTATTCATATTGGAGAATACAATTTAAAATTTAATGTGCGAGCAGTTTCTTCTTCGTTGGATGCTGTAAAAATCATGAATATCCATAAGTCAAAAGGATTAGAATTTTCACTGATTTATTACTCGGGATTTACAAGAGCCTTTAATGAGAAAGATTATAATTCACTTTATGGCTTTTCTGATGATTATGGCTTACTATTGCCAAATAACAAACACCAAAAAGGCTTGCTGCATTTCTTATATCAAAATGAAGAAAAGCAAAAAGATCTCTCAGAAAAAATCAGATTGTTATATGTCGCTTTGACTCGTGCCAAAGAAAAGATCATCATCGTTTTACCGGAATTTGAAGAAGCAAAGCCATTGGTGAAAGCTAAATCTTTTTATGATATTTTCGCTCCCTTTATTCAAAAGTTTGAGCATCTTCAAGGATTAGTATTGGAATCTACTAACGACGATAAGGAAATTGAACATCAAAATAAAATTAAATTAATTTTAAAAGAGATGAACTATTCGTTTGAAAAAGAACAAAAACTTGTAAGTTCTAGCAAATCACTAGATTTAAATAGTCAAATCAGTAGCATGGATTATGGTACAAAATTGCATCGTTATCTTGAATTTCTCGATTTCAAGAACCCCAATTATGATGCAATTGATGATTATGAAGCTAAAAAACATATTATCGCTTTTATCAACAGTGATCTTCTTCAAAATATTGAAAAAGCTAAAATTTTAAAAGAGTATGAGTTTATTGATGAACTTACTGAAAGTCACGGCATCATCGATTTATTAATCATTAAAGAAGATAAAACGATTATTATCGATTACAAAACCAAAAATATTAGTGAAAGTGCTTATGATAAACAAATAATAACTTACTGCAATTATGTCACACGGATATTCAACCTTCCTTGTGAAGCGTATCTTTATTCTTTAATCGACCACAATTATCGAAAAATAAGATAATTATTTTGTAGTTAATTTTTGATATTAAATTAGGATAAATTTAGGAAGAGACTGGGAAATGACTTTTTGTTTTTGAATTTTGTCAAAAAAAGGAAAAAATTTCTTAATATCTTTATTTAGAAAGCAGGAGGATATTATGAAATTAGAAACGACAGTCATCAAGTATGATAAGCAAATGTTTGAAGTAGCGCAAATTTATAAACGAGCGCTTGCAAAATTGTTAAGAGAGGGGAAATCCAGTCCCCAAGACAACATGCTTTTTGATCCAGAAGAAAATTATTGTTCATATTGGTCTTTAGCGACCAAAGAGTACAGTGACGATCAAAAAGCGATTGCCAAAATCAATTTTATATTAGCATCATTAGAAAATACAGTTCGCGACATCTTGTGGAACGAATTCTTTTTTCAAATCGACAAATTTTGGTGGATGAGAAAATATTCGCGTTCGACTTTTTATCGGTTGCGAAAACAGGCAGTGAATAAATTTATGGCGCTTTATGAATAAAGTATTGGTGTTATCTATCGGGATATTTATTATGTTGGATAAATTTGCTTTAGATCCCTTTAAGATTTTAATAAGGGAAGTGGAGACGACATTATTAGAAAACCAACTTTATGTAAGTTTCGTCTTAGAACATAATCAAGGAAATGAAATTCAAATTTACAAGGATGATGAGCTTATAGCAAAACTTTTTCCTTCTACGCAGATATCATTCAATTATAGTTTTAACAATCTCGTTAATCATGTAATTACAGTTAAACAAAAACTTAACAATAAATATTATCTTTCAAAATTTATGTGTCTTGATTTGGCAAATATAAAAGCCTCTAATCAAAAATATTACTTGGTAAGTTATTTGCAACCATTAGATGATACGACGATTTTAAAAGATGATACTTATTTAGAATTTAAAAATTTATCAGAAAGTATTAATTTCAATAACAGTTACGATTTTAGTTTGGCAAAATTAGGAACTTTTGATTGTAATGCTAGTAAATTGATAATTGAAGCAATGATAAATTTACCGTCTAAAACCTTTGACGATAAATATTATAACTACTTAAAAAGCAGTTATGTTTTCTTGCTTGAAATAAAAGAATGTCACTTAAAACTGAAAGAAGGACTTTATTATCGTTTTAGTGATTATGGAATGCAAGTTACAAGTTACGGAAAAACTTTCTATAGCGAAGATCTTTATTTACCCAAAAATTTAAAAGATTCGGAATTCTATTTTTTTGTAACCTTAAAAAGTTATCTCGCATCATTTTGTTTTGGAACTACTATTTTGTTGGATCGCGTGTTAATCGGAAATGAAGGGCAATATCAATTTACATTATCTAAACCATGATAAAAACTTTTATTATAATCTTTTCAGTAGTTCTAAATTTAAATCAAATTTTTTTAATAAATACTAAATTGCCTTTGCGATTTTTAGCGTATCAATCATCTGTTTTATCGAGTGTTATGATTGTTGATAATTATAAAGAAAAAATGGTAATCGACAATTCTTCTTTTAAAGATTATTTTTTATCGAGCGCGAATAATCAATTTAAAAACATCGATAGATTTCTTACGCTTAAATTTTATCTTGAAAATAACGTCAGTAAAAAATTTAGCGATAAAGTTACAATCACCTTATCTAGCGGTTATTGGCATCATTATACATTCAGCGTCGAAATAGAGGAGACCTTGATATGAAGAAAAAAATAGATCTTATGAGACTTTTGAAAAGTTTAACATTTGCTTTTGCTTTGGCTTTTATCACAGGCAAATCACTTTATGCTTTATTAACGATAGGCATTGTTTTGATTTTTGAACGATCGGTGATCGTTCCGTTTCTACAAAATTTAAAAAAACAAGAAGAGCTTAAAAGAGAATTCAAATTATTACTTGAAGGAGTTCGCCTAATGTCCAAAGAGGGAAAAAATACCAAAGAAATCTTGAAAAAAACATTTTTGGCAATGAATCTTGTTGCACAAACTGATAATTATCCGGATTTTAGGGAAAGCGTCAAACAAAAGTATCGATTTGTATCGGCAAAAATTTTTTTCGATGAAATTGAAGAGGCGGAAGGGAAAAACGAAAGTCAAAAAATCGTTGATTATCTTATGCCATTGGTTGATTGTGAAATAAATAATGACGATATCAAATGGTCGGTGGTTTTGGAGAATTTTTTAAATTTGATTAACGGAATCACATGTTTTTTCTTTATGCTTAAATTGACTCAAAACTACTATCTTTCGATAGTTTTTGAAGATACTTATTTTCCACTTGTTTATCTATGTTCGATTGCACTAATCGGAGGATTGCTATTAACGTTTTTTGCGATTAATGCAAAAAGAAAAACCTGTGATTTTTTTAAAGTGACTTTTAATGTGGCGATATTGATATTTTATGCATTTTGTGCCATTCACACTCCATATGTTGCTTATGAAAAAGCTTTAGAATATCTAAAAAATGATGATCAAAAAATGAAATTAGAAGACTTCATCACCGCTTTTGAAATGCGAAATCCCGAATATTTATTTCAAGGTTTAAAAGATGATGAAGATAAAATATTTTGTGAAACGATGGCCGTTGTTTATGAAAGCTGTACGAAGAATACAATCAACATAAAAGGCGAGAAAAAAATGGTTTTACAAAATTATCAGCAAGTTCTTTGTCAAAAAAAACATAATGTTTTCTATAGAAGTATCGCAATTATTCCTTATGCTTTTTTAATCTTTCATATTTTGTTTATCGTTGCTGAGGTGATTAAAATTTTATGAAAAAAACTATTTTTAATTTATCGTTTATCTTTGTTGGATTTATCATCGGTTTCGACCTTATAATTTATGAACAAAATTACCGAGAAATAGATAATTTTGCTAATATTGTCGCTTACGATTTAGCTCGTGACGGTGTTTTATCTTTAAAGACGCTTGAAGAAAGTAAAGATAAAAAGCTAAATTTTGAAATAAGTCGTGAAAAAGAAGATAGAGAAGAGATTATAATTTTTAAAATTTCCAAAGAGTTAAATGATTGTTTGATTTTGATTCACAATAAGACACTTTGTGTGTCGCGAGTGGTCTATTTGCATATGATTATCTAAAGATAATACACCTCTAAAATTTTTCATTTTAATGCCATAATTATTTGATATTTGATTAAGACATTGCTATATTAATAGCACAATCGTTTGATTGAGGTGAAATTATGAATATTTTAGATGAATTAAATGCTAGAGGTCTCATCAAAGATTTTTCGAATGAAGAAGAAGTAAAAGAGCTTTTAGATACTCCCCAAACGATATATTGTGGTTTTGACCCATCGGCAAAATCGATGCATATGGGTAATTTTGTCATGATTTCATTGTTGATGCGTTTACAACGTGCCGGACATCGAATTATCGCGGTTGTCGGTGGCGCCACCGGAATGATTGGTGATCCGTCTGGAAAATCCCATGAAAGAAATCTTCTCGATGCTAAGACTACCGCGAGCAATACCGAAGCGTTAAAAAAGCAATTATCGCGTTTTTTGAATTTGGAAGATGCTTCTAAAGGAATGATTATCAATAATTACGATTGGATATCAAAAATTTCGATTATCGATTACCTTCGCGATTACGGAAAATATTTTTCGATTAACAATATGTTGAATAAAGAAGTAGTCGCTTCAAGATTAGCAAGTGGAATTTCTTTTGCGGAATTCTCTTATACGACGATTCAAGCGGTCGATTTTTTGACACTATATCGCAATTATGGTTGTCGACTTCAAATCGGAGGTTCCGATCAATGGGGTAATTTGACTTCGGGTTTAGACCTTATCAAGAAAATCGAAGGACCCGAAACGAAGGTTGCGGCATTTACAATGCATCTTATCACTAAATCTGATGGAAAAAAATTCGGTAAATCTGAAGATGGAGCTTTATTCTTAGATAAAGAGATGACTTCGCCGTATGCTTTATATCAATACTTTCTCAATACATCGGATGATGATGCGGTTAAATATTTAAAAATCTTCACATTCTTAAGTTTAGATGAAATTGAAAGAATCGCCAAAGAGCATTATGCTTCTTTAGGACAAAGAATCGCCCAAAAAGTTTTAGCTGCGGAGATTGTAAAAATCATTCATGGCGAAGAAGAATTGAATCAAGTGTTGAAAATGACGGAAGCTTTGTTTTCCGGAAACATCAACGAATTGACTAAAGAACAATTGGAGATCGTCTTTAAAGGCATAAAAAAGATTTCAATTTCCGGTGATATCGGTCTATTAGATGCGCTTAAAGATGTCGGAGCTGCTTCAAGCAAACGTGAGGCGCGAGAGTTTGTGACAAATGGTTCGATTTTAGTAAACGGAAATAAAATAACTGATCTTGACGCTATTTTAACAAAAAAGGAGGCTTTATTTAATTGCTATCAAATAGTTAGAAGAGGTAAAAAGAATTACTATTTGATTGAACATTTATAATAAATAAGGAGGAAAAAGTTATGTCAAAAAACAAATTATTATTAGCATTAGTAGGATTGTTTCTTGTAGGATGCACTAATTCGAATGAACCGACAAGTTCAAATTCTTCCACCGGTTTAGAAGATAGTAGCGATGTAAGCAATAACGTTTCATCGAGTGGAGAAGAAGATTCATCTTCATCATCTTCATCATCTTCTTCCGAACTTACCAAAGAAGAGAAAGATACCCTTTTATTCACTTCGATTTTTGATGAATTGGGAAAATCTAACTACACATTGTTTGTAGGCTCAAATTATATGAGTCTTACTGAAAATTCAGTGACTTTCTATAATGGGATCTATGGAACAACTGATGGTCTTGTTCGAGAAGGAATCGATAGAAACGGTTATAAATTATTTTATGAATATTCATTGGTTTCAGGAGTATATCATATCGCGGAAGATTTCTATAGAACCACAGTTGATGGTGAGGAATACACGCCGATTGAGTTAGGACCGATTTACAATATGATGTATTATACTCGTCCTAATCAAAGCAACTCCACTTTCAACATGAATGAATTTGAAATAGAGTATGACGAAGAGTCCGATATTACGGCTTTTCTTCTCACTGATAACACCACCACGATGTTTCAATTACTCACTATGCAGCTAAGCTTTTTCGGAGTTCAAGAAGATTTCCTTCAAATAGCCTATATTCCACTTGAATCTCCGACTTTTGGAAAAGTTTTAATCGCATATTATTACTTTATACAAGGCCTTGATCAAATCAGTTATTATGAATTGGTTTATCAAGATATCGGTACCACCGATGACTTAGAAGGCTTAAAGAGCTTTATCGAAGAGGGAATTCGTCCTAAAATTCCAGATCTTACCCCATTAGCAGATAAATTAGCGTTACTTGGTACTTCGTCAAGCAATTACACGGTCAAATATCTTGATAAAGGTTACTTTAAAAGCAAAGGCTTAAGTGGCAAAATCAGCAAATATTCCTTAACCGAAGGTGTTTATAGTCCGGTCTTTGGACAAGGTATCATGATTCGTGACAGTATGGTTTATAAAACTAAAATAACCGATGAAAGCGTGGAATTAGGTCAAGGTTCAATTCAAAAGGGTCTTTTCTTCTATGAATCCAGCGACTTATCTTCCAGATTGTTGTATTTAGGATACTTTGCTTTTAAATCGACCTATGTTCGCGATACTTCAAGCTTTAATTACGATGAAGAAAAAGATGTTTATTATTCCGATTACCTTAATAACACATATATTTTCTCGCAATTTATGTATTTACGCGATTATGACAATATCATGACTTTCCCGACCGGAGATACCTTATCGACATTGCCGGAGATATCGAGAATCGAAATTCAATTGACCGATACCGGATTGATTATCACAGGTTACAATTATGATGGCTATGATTACTATGTTATCGGCGCAGTTGAAATCTACGATATTGGCACCACGACGATAAGCGAATACGAATCACTTTCAATTTAAATATAAAAACCGGCTCCTTGAGTCGGTTTTTTTCTTAATAATCATCTTTTTGTTTACAATAAAAATTAATAGAAATAGTATATAATGGTAATTAGAAAAACGGTAGATGAGGCTACTTTTAAGATTCGGTCGCTGCCGCAAAATGAAGGAGACTTCATTAGTGGGTTAACAGGTTTAGTCGCGAAGGCTAAGCATAATGCGATTTCACGCTTAAAAGAGTTAAAGTTCATACGTTAATGCGTTATGTTACTCATCTATTCAGATGAGTTTTTTAATAAGGAGGGTCATTTATGAACGAATTCATTGAAGAAATTCTCAAGTTGCTACAAAGTGATATGACTGACCAAGAAATAGAAGAAAAATTGGCGGATTATCACGAAAATGATATCGCAGAAGTGATTCCTCTATTAACAGAAGAAGAGCGAAATCGATTATTTAAAATTTTAGGGGATGAAAGAACTTCGACGGTTCTTTCATATACCGATAATGTCGATGAAGTTATCGATCAATTAGATGACAAACGAGCGGCTGATCTTATCGAACTCATGGATTCCGACGATGCTGTCGATGTTTTGCAAGAATTGGAAAAAGAAGATCGTGAATCGATTTTAAATTTAATGGATGAAGAAGCCGCCGAAGATGCCAAGTTGATTCTTTCCTACGATGAAGATGAAATCGGAAGCAAAATGACGACCAATTATATCACTATCAAACAGAGTGACAACATCAAATCGGCAATGAAGAGTTTAGTGACTCAAGCCAGTGAAAACGACAATATTTCGACGCTTTTTATGATTGATAACGAAGATCACTTTATCGGTGCTATCGATTTAAAGGATTTGATTTGTGCAAGAAGCAATGATGATCTCGATTCAATTACCAAAAAAAATTACCCATACTTATATGCTACACAAAAAGTTGCGGAGTGCTTGAATGATATTAAAGAGTATTCGGAAGATATCATTCCGGTGCTTGACGAATCCGATCAATTGATTGGCGTTATCACCGCAAATGACGTCGTAGAAGTGGTCGATGAAGAATTAAACGAAGATTATTCGCGTTTTGCCGGTTTAACCGAAGCCGAAGATCTTCAAGAGCCGGTTGGTCAATCGATAAAGAAAAGGTTACCTTGGTTGTTGCTTTTAGTTGTTCTCGGTTTAGGAATTTCGTTCTTTTTAAAGGGATTTGAAGCGGTTATCGCTGCATTTCCGGTTGTCGTATTCTTTCAATCTATGATTCTAGATATGGCGGGAAATGCCGGTACACAAAGTCTTGCCGTGACAATTAGAGTCCTTTCTGATGAGGAGTTTAACTCTAAGAAAATTTTAAAATTGATTTTCAAGGAATTACGAGTCAGCATGATCAATGCTTTGGTTTTGGGAACGATTTCTTTTGGTTTTATTTTTATGTATGAGATACTGACAAAATCGGTAATTATTGAAGCGAATGGTTTCAATTATCAAGATGCTTTGACCTTATCTTTTATTGTTTTTGTGGCCGTGGTGGCTTCGATGATGATTTCAGGAATAATCGGTACTTTAATTCCGATTTTCTTCAAAAAAATAAAAATAGATCCTGCGGCAGCTTCAGGACCTTTTATAACATCGTTAAACGATATCGTGGCAATCTTATGCTACTATGGTTTTGCGATGGTGATGTTTAACGCTTATTTATAGTTCTATCAATTGATCGATTATTTGATGAACTAATTTAGCTTTTCGACTTTCACATAACGAATAGTGCACTTCTTTGCCTTCGCGACGATTTTTAATGATACCGGCTTGTTTTAAAAATCGTAAGTGATGGGAGACGACGGGAGCTGACATTTTAATCAAAGCTGCCAGATTGTAAACACATTCTTCACTATGACAAAGAATAAATAAAATTTTTAAACGTGTAGGATCGGATAGCAATGAAAAGATTTCGCTGCAGTCAACAAGTTTTGTTTCGCTTGGTATCTTTTTTTCGTCGATTGTCGAATGGCCATGATTGTGTAGTTCTTCCATAAATGTAACTCCTTATTTTTTTTATTTCTTCTTAAAAGTAACTTTCGCAGTTTGAATACGATGATATTTAATTTGTTTTTTATTTAAAATACCACGTTCGATAAAAAAGAGATCGGTCGCTTCCCAAACGAAGACCCATCCGATAATCATCAAAATTTCAGATAAAATTTGATTAGTGTAAAAAGCAGAAATGAAGAAGGCAAATCCTAAGAAAACAATGCCGATTAAAAGAAAAATCAACACATTTCTTTGATTGATAATCTTTTCTTGAGCAATCGCGATTGAACGATGATGGTAATGCTTGGAAAGGGAAGAGAGAAATTGAGCTTTGACTTCATCGCTTAATTCTTCATCGCTTTGAATTTCAAAAGCGATTTTTTGACGAATAGGGATAAAGTGTGTTTGCTCTTCGATAAAATTAGAGAGGCTTTCGTCTAAAATTGGATTCTCTTTAATTGAAAAAGGGGAGATGATATTACTTTCATTAGAAAGAGTCAAAGGCACGATAACTTCTTGATCATCATTTAAGGTCATATTTTCTAGTGCTTTCTTATTGTCATCTTTAGTAATTTTATGTAAAGTACGAATGTTTTTGAACATAATTAACCCTCTTTCATCTATATTTAAGTATATGGCTTTTTCTAAATGATTTCAAATGATATAAAATTAAGGCCGAAGAAGAAGTCTTTAAATGTAAATTAATTAAAATAAAACATTTCTATTGATTTTATTATTCAATTTGATATTATTTTTATTGCATGTTCATGCTTATGGCGGTGTAGCCCAGTTGGTTAGAGCGACCGGTTCATACCCGGTAGGTCGAGGGTTCGAATCCCCCCGCCGCTACCATATTTAAGGACCCTTAGTTCAATGGTTAGAGCCCCCGTCTCATAAACGGGTTGTTGCAGGTTCAAGTCCTGCAGGGTCCACCATTGCTTTTTTTATTTAAGTGGAGAAATACCCAAGCGGCTGAAGGGGTCGGTCTTGAAAACCGATAGGAGATTCACGTCTCGCGAGGGTTCAAATCCCTCTTTCTCCGCCATTAGCTTGCTCCATACGAACACCTTTACTATCGTCAAGCTGTTCTAAGTCGTCAAGCATTTCT
Source organism: uncultured Bacilli bacterium (assembly GCA_947591215.1). GTDB lineage: Bacteria > Bacillota_I > Bacilli_A > RFN20 > CAG-449 > CANQAG01. The sequence goes on from CANQCZ010000015.1 coordinate 28,213, forward strand.
ATGTAAGAAACTAGCTTAGAACCTTGAATATTAAAGTAGATAACAATTTGGTCGTCGTATAGAAATACACAATTAACGAAATTAGTGAGAATCTTGATTCTCACTTTTTCATTTTCAAGATCGAGATGTTGATATTGCGTCAGCCAACTTCGTAAATCACTTTTAGTAACTTTCATGTTAACCTTAGTTTTTGCTTTAAAGAGTGCAGATTCGAGGTCATCAATATGTTTACCTATCATATCGCATTTTTCGCGTAGACGAGATTTAATATTTTCAGGAGCACCAATCCACTCATTAGCAATTTGATCTAGTTCGAGGTTTAATCTATCTATTTCCGATTGTATTTTTTGAACTTGTATGACACTCGGATTAGTTTTTGTTTCATTGTATAATGCGTCCACGATAAAATCTAATCTATCAGAACTTAAAAGATATTTGATTGTTTGTTCACAAACATACCATTCGATAAAATCTTTTTTTTCAGTTGATTTATTACAAGTTTTTTTATGTAATCTTTTGTTACACATATAATAATGATGAACTTTTCCCGTTTTGGACGTGCCACCCACTCCAACCATTGGGGAGCCACATTCACCGCAAAATAATTTTCCTGTTAATATAAAATCAACTTTTGATTTGTTAGAATGTTTGCTTCTAACAACTATTTTTTGTACTTTTTCAAACGTTTCTCGATCAACAATCGCAGGATACAAATCTGTTATGATTTCACCGTGAAAATCCCACTCACCAATATATTTGCGGTTTTTTTCAGCATGATAAAATCCCGAATAACTTATTGATCTACCATAATGTAAAGGGGCGCCTTTTAATACAAGTTCACGAATAATTGTTTTTACAGCTTTACCCTCTGCACGTTGTTTAAAGTATTCGCGAACCACTTGTGCTTCTTCCTCATTGACTAAAATTTTCTTATTTTCTACTTTATATCCATAAGGAACATGACCGCCGATAAATTGACGTTTAATAACCGATTCTCTAATTCCTCTACGGGCTTTCTTAGATAGATCCAAAGAGTAATACTCTGCGATGTCCTCAAAAAAACCCTCAATAATAATGTTCTCAGGAGTATCAGTTAAAGGTTCGGTTGCCGAAAGAACTCGTATTCCGTGCTTTTTTAAATAGAATTTATTATTAATTGAATCTCGTCTATTTCGAGCAAATCTATCCAACTGATAAACAATAACGCATTGGAAAGTTTTTTCTTTTGCGTCCTCGAGCATTTGTTGAAAAGCGGGTCTAGTATCATTAGTACCGGTTCTTGCGCGGTCTATATATTCTTTAATAACTTTATAACCCTCACGACGCGCGTAATCATAACAAGCTCTTAACTGACCCTCGATAGATTGCTCCGTTTGATTGTAAGAGGAGTATCGAGCATATATTACAGCTTCCATCTACAATACCTCACTTTTTATTCTTTATATAATTTATATAATTAGAAATCTCGTTAAATTGTTCTTCATTTAAATCGTCTAAAGAATTAATTAAACGAGCTTCTGCACAAATAATGTTTTTTGCTTTTTGAGCGTCACCAAAGAAATTCTTAGACAATTTAACATAGTTTTCGGCTTCTTTTTTCAATGCTTTTTGAAACTCTATGTGAGTATTATCAAGCGGTAATCCCATTACCCATAATGGTGAAGCTTGTAAAGCCTTAGCCATAGCTACAATGTTATTTTGTCTCATAGTATCAATATTTCCCGTTTCCCATCTCGACACAGTACTTTCACTTACACCAACTAAATCTGCTACTTGTTTTAAAGTCAAGCCTAAATATTTTCTTCTTTCTTTTAAATAAAATTTGTTCATATTAGTGCCTCTATTCAATATTATACACACATATAATTATACTTTTTTCTAGAAAAAACGCAATATTATTATTGAAAAATAGATAAAACTCTAAAATAAAATTGCATTTAGTATTTACAAACGCAATTTTTCCATTTATAATGAACTTGCGTTGTAAGAAACAAAACGCAAGAAAAGGAGGAAAGTTATATGTTTAAATTTAATGAAAAGGAGTTTAAGGTTGCTACTATAAGAGCTGACTTAAATTATGAAACGCTAGCTACCAAATTATCTATGTCAAGAGCGAAGTTTTATAATGTTATCGAAAATAATGGCAATTTTAAATTAGGCGACATTCATAAGATTGTTGAGATACTTCATTTATCAACAAGTGATGTAATCTCTATTTTTTTTGGAGGATAACTTGCGTTTAAGAATGGTAAACGCAAGTAATAACCATGAAAAAAGTGATTCAAGTCGGGTTAAGAGCAATAAGAGCCCCTAACGGAACATTTGAGGAAGCTACTCCAATATATCGCAGTGTTAGCGATGTGAAAGAGAAAAGTAACCTTACACAAAGCCAAGAAGATTCTATGCAGGAGTTTATACATGACTTAGCAATTCGCTATAAGCAGTCAATGGATAAATCCAAACAAAGACGAAAAAAAAGGAGTTGATATTAAATGAAAACTTTGAGCAACAAAAAAATTGGAACTACCTTTGAGAATGATTTATCTAATTATCTTTCTTATAAAGGATTTTGGGTTCAGCTAATTACACAAAACCAAGATGGACAAAGCTCCGACCTTTTAGCAATTAAAGGTGGATTAGCATATCTAATCGACGCGAAAGTTTGTTCAAGAGGATTCTTCGACATCGAACGAATTGAAGAAAACCAATTAAATTCAATGAAAAAATTTAAAAAATGTGGAAATGAAACAGGACTATTCGCGTTATGGATTGATAAGCAAGATATTTGGATTTGTACACTTGATGACTTATTAGAAGTCTCAAGAGTGAAAAATAAACGATGTCTTTATAGACATGACCTTGAGCCAATATGCACTCCACTTGAACAGTGGGCAGACGAGATACGCTTATGAAAATCATCGTTGGAAGCGAAATTATTATCGAGCAACCCACTAAGGAAGTAATTAACTTTATTGCTAAAAATACAATATTCAAAAATCCTGAATATACGAAAAAAAAGAGGTTAGGTTTCTATTTAGGAAACACTCCTGAGGAAATAAAACTCTATCGGGTTATTCATGTTACACCAACAATAAAACAAATCATTATTCCTTATGGTTATCTCGTAGATATTCTTCTATTAACATCGTTCGATGATATTGTTGAATATCAATTTAAAGAAACTTCTCTAGAAGTCGATTTTAAACCTCACGATGTAAATCTTCGTGACTACCAATTAGAAGCCGTAGCGAAGCTAAAATCGGCTGAATTTGGAATATTACAAGCGCCTGCGGGAAGTGGTAAAACACAAATAGGGATTGCTCTTGCATTTGCTTTAAAGAAAAAGACGTTGTGGATTACACACAAACACGATTTACTTGTTCAAAGCAAGAAAAGAGCTGAACAATTTATAGATTCATCATTAATAGGTGTAATCGAAAATGGAAAAGTAAATGTCGGTCAAATAACCTTTGCCGTCATAAATACATTATATAATTTAGATTTAACCAAATATCGCGACGTGTGGGAAGTAATCATCGTTGATGAGTGCCATCACATAGCAGGAAGTGAAAGCCAAGTAACGATGTTTAGTAAGGTTCTTAATAACCTATGCGCTAAGCATAAATACGGACTAAGTGCAACGCTACATCGTTCCGACGGACTGATTAAAACAACCTTTGCAATGATCGGTGGAATAGCACATGTTGTTCCTGATGACGTTGTTGAAAACTACGTAATGACTGCGTCTATATGTCCTGTGGATACAGGAATAGATCTAGCGAGTTATATAGAAGAAAACAATGGCGTCATTCAATATAACAAATTATTAAATAACTTAATTGTTGACATGGCGAGAAATCGTTTAATTGTCGCTGACTTAATCAAAAATAAAGACCAATATTGCCTCATTTTGAGCGAACGACTAGAACACTTAGAATTGCTATTAGCTTTACTTCCAAAAGAATTACAACAACAAGCAATATTCGTATGTGGTCGTAAAAACTCTAAAAAAGACCTTATCGCGAGAGAAGAAGCATATCAAGCAATGCGAGAAAGAAAATTACATTATATCTTTGCTAGTTATGATCTCTCAAAAGAGGGATTAGATATTGTAACTTTAAACCGATTATTTCTTGTGTCACCTAAGCACGATCAAACAGCCATTATACAAAGTTTAGGACGCATAGAGCGGATATGTTCTAATAAAGTTCAACCTGTAGTTTATGACTATGTGGATCGTGGTAGATTCGCGGTGAACAAATACAAAAAGCGAAAGACCATTTATAACAAAAAGAAATGTATTTACATCACTCGGGAGGAAGTCAACTTATGAGTTGGACGATACCTGATGATCTATACATCTATGACTGTGAGGTCTTTATGTATGATTGGCTCTTTGTTTTTAAAAACAAAATCACAGGAAAAAAAATCAGAATCCACAATGACGCAGAAGCGTTATCAGCGTTTCTTTCTTCAAATCCGTTACTTGCAGGATATAATAACAAATTTTACGACAACTACATCATCAAAGGAATTGCTATCGGGTTGTCTACAGTTGAATTAAAAGAACTGAGCGATAGCATTGTCAACGAAGAAATCCAAGCTTGGGAACACCCGTACTTAGCAGGTCGAAGAACAATAAAACTCCGAAGCTTCGACGTCTATGATGATATGCAACCAACAAGCTTAAAGGCTTTCGAGGGTCATCGTGGTAGGAACATTAAAGAAACCGACGTCGACTTCAATATTGACCGACCATTAACGGACGAAGAACTTGAACTAGAGTTTGTTTACTGTGAGTTTGACGTGGACGCTACGGAAGATTTATTCGATTTGAGATTCGATTACTTTAATACAAAAGTCGAACTAGGCGAAATGCGGGGAATTGAACCTGATATATCTCTTAACTGCACTAATGCGAAAATCGTAGCTAAATATATGGGCGCTGTTCGCCACGAGTGGACTGATGGTCGCGATTACGAATTTCCAAAAGAACTTGATAAAAGTGTTATCCCCAAAGAATTATTAGACTTTTTTAATCTTACTAATGACAAATCAATAAGTGACGAAGACCTATTCAGTCGAGAAATAACAATCATGATAGGCGGTTGTCCTTGTACGTTTAAGTTCGGTGGAGCACATGGAAGTCTCTTGCAGTATCACGCTAAAAGCAATGATGAAGTCGTTATTCGCAATAGAGATGTCGGCTCCCTATATCCATCATTAATTAAATTCTTCAATTATCTTTCACGAAACGTAAGTGATCCTGAGGTATTTGACGAAACTTACAAAACAAGAATGTTGGCAAAACAGGGAATAGGCGATATCAAAAAAGCGAAAACGTTTAAACTTCCACTTAATACGATAAGCGGTGCAACCGATCAAATTTACTCGGATCTTTACGACCCCCATCAAGCTCGAGGCGTGAGATACACAGGTCAATTATTAATTGCTGAATTAGCAATAAATCTATCAAATAATGTCCCATCGTTCAAATTAATAAATCTTAACACCGATGGTCTTGCTTATGAAGTCAAGAAATGTGAATTAGATCTCATCGACCAAATTTGTGAGGCGTGGTGCAAAAAGACACAATTCATTCTCGAAGAAGATAAGATTGAGGAAATTTGGATTAAGGACGTTAATAACCTAATTATCAAAATGGAAAACGGGAAGATAAAGACCGTTGGAAGTTATGTAAATTATGGTGTTTCAAATAAAGGTCAATGGGCGATTAACAACAATTACATCATCGTTAAAAAAGCGCTCATTGATTACTTAACAAAAGGAAAATCAGTTGAAGAAACAATCAATAATTGCTCGGACATACTTGAGTTTCAACTGATAGCAAAAGTTGGAAGCAAATTTACACGCGGTTTCCAACTTATCAACAACGTAGAAGTGCCTACACAAAAAGTTAATCGTGTGTATGCGTCGTTAGATAAATCATTAGGAACTCTTTATCGAGTAGGTGGTAAAAGGAACTCCGTTAACAAAATTAGCGAACTTCCTGAGCATTGTGTAATCGATAACGAAAACAAGCTCACCATCGCCGATATCGATAAACAATGGTACATCGAACTAGCATACAAAAAGATTAATGACTATCTAGGTATTTCTAATAAAACGCCAAAAAGAAAAATTAATAAGGAGGAAATTATGGCAACAAAACAAGTAAATCCTGAGATTCAGGAAAAAGAAGATTACACCCAATTAAGCGTATGGCAAAAAGTACAAATCGTTAGAGAAAAGTTATTACATAGCGTCTTGAAAAAGTCAGGTGTTAACGACCACATGGAATACACCTACTTTGAATTACAGGACTTCTTACCTATCCTAACTCCAATTATGAGAGAAGTAGGAATTACTACATCAATGAGCTTTGATAATACGACAGCTTCATTAACCATTTACAACGCAACAAAGACAATAGATTCATCGATGGGAGACATTCCTGAAATGATGATCTTTACAGCACCTATGCCTGCTGTAAGTGCATTAACATCTAACTCGGGAAAGAAAGTTGTTAGTGACGTTCAAGCTGTAGGAATGACTATGACGTACATGCGTCGTTATCTCTATATGACCGCATTTGATTTAGTCGAAAGTGATGGAATTGAAGAGGAAGCGAAAAAGCAAGCAAGTAAACTTGAAGATCAAGCGAAAAAAGAAGCACGAGCTGTTGTAAAAGTCGAAGAAGAGTTAAAAGCTCCTCAATCAACTAGTTCAAAAACAAGCAAAGCGGTATCTACTCCAAAGGGAAAAGCACCTGTCAATGAGGTAGAGCGAAAAGAAATTGTTGAAAAATTAACAAAAGAAGAAAACAAAACGCCTATCGTCGAAGAGTCCTTACAAGAAATAGTGAACGAGTTAAAAGGAACTTTAAAGAAAGTATTAGAAACAAATATTGCTGATAATCGTTCGTTTGTACAACGTATCGTACTTGGCACAAAAAAATTCGCAACTATTACTGCAGAAGAAGCTAAATCTTACATTGAAGAAGCTAACAAACGCTTACAGGAGGTCAAATAATGGAATGGTTAGAATCAGGGCAAATCCGAATTACATTGCCAAAAAAATGCAAGAAACTTACAGGAACTCGTTTAGGTGCGATTCTTGGTTTAAATCCGTTTCAAACACCATTTCAAGCATGGTGTGAAATCACCAAAACTTATCAAGAACCATTTAAAGATAGTATTTACACTGTTGCAGGAAAAGTCATAGAACCTCTACAAAGAAAGTTTATTGAAGATAATGACTTTGTTGTTGGAATGAAGTCGCCAAGCGATATATTCGGTGCTGACTATTTTGCAAGTACGTATGGTGATTTTTATCACGATGAACCTGTATTTGGTGGTATGTGGGATTCACTCGAATATGATCTTGAAACAAATAAACCTATCAGAGTATTTGAATACAAAACGACCAAACGTAGTGAAGATTGGCTGAATGATACACCAATATACTACAAAGCACAAGCGTTCTTATATGCCTACTTGCTAGGTGTTACTGATGTTTCTATCGTTTGCACATTTTTAGAAGATAAAGATTACCCAATAGAACGAGATGATGGTACTTTTGACACTTCAAAAACGGAAAAGTTTGTTTGTACGACAGAGAACACTATACGTCGTGACTACAACATTCTTGAAGATAAATTCCTTGTTGATGGCGAAGAATTTACCATTGATGACCTCGTTAGATGTGCTTTGAATTGGTGGGAAGTATACGTCGAAACGGGAATTAGTCCAAAATTCGATGAAAAGAAAGACAAAGATATTCTCGACATCTTGCGAAAAAATAATGTTAATCCAACTGATGACATCGTCTCAATTATTGCGGAATATGAAGCTTTAACAAAAGATGTCGACGCTATTGAATCAGCAATCAAAGAAAAGACGGATCGTCAAAAAGTTCTAGAGACAAAAATTAAAGATCACCTCAATAAACAATTTAGAGATGGTGATAAAAAGGTCGTAATGAGTGGAAAACACATCGAGTTTACACTTTCAAAAGCTCTTACAACGTCGATTGATAAAGACGCTTTAAAAAAGGACGGAATACTTGCACGATATGAAGTCAGCAAAGAAACCCTGAAATTAACTAAAAAAGTCATTAAGGAGGATAAATAATTATGGCGATAGTAGGAATCAATAAAGGAAATAGCTTTGAAATTTTACCTGAGGGAAAAACAATTCTTCAAATCTCAAAAGTTATTTATAAACAAGCATTTAACAAAATCGAGATCACTCTCGTAAATCAAAATGGGACTTCCCATACCGAACGCTTTTTACTCAACAATGACGGAGGTATGAAAGCATTTTCTTACTTCGCTCACAAAGCGGTTAACGATTGGGAAAATGAGGAAGTTGATACCGACGAATTAGTTGGAAAATTCCTCAGATGTACCGTCGTGCATAATCAAATTGAATCAAACAAGGAAGCAGGTAAAATGTTAACTTTTGCTAATTTAAAGGATTATGAACCTGCTACAGGTTGGGACGATTACGGCGACGATGATTCTTCAGACGACTTAGCCGACGCTTTAGAGTAATACCAAAAATAAGGTTTTCTAGCAAGATAAAAAAGAGGAATGTAGTAAAGCTAGTAAAAAACAAAATCTTTCCTTATTTCAACAAAGGAGGTCTAAATTGTGATTGTACCTAAAGAATTAAAAGAATTAAAGCAATGGGTAAATGCCAATAAAGGTAATAAGTTACCAATGGCAGGAACCACTCCCGCAAGTGTTGCCAATCCTAGTACATGGCTTACTTTTGATGAAGCACTCGCAAACGTTGAATTAGGTATAAATGATTATCTAGGTTTTGTTTTTAATGACAACGGTATCATTGGTATTGACTTAGATGGTGGCGACGACCATCACGAAGTATTTGATAGTGACGGGTTTTTAACCGAAAAAGCAATAGAGGTTTTAGAACAAACTCAATCGTTTAGTGAAGTTTCGATAAGCGGTCGAGGTATTCATATCTATGTTAAAGGCGAGTTACCTTTCAGCGGATCAAATAATCGTAAACATGTTGAAATTTATAAAATAGGTCGATTCTTTATTTTCACAGGGAACGTGTTAATTTTCGACAAAATCGTTGAAAATCAAAAAGGAATTGACTTCGTAATTAAAAAACATTTTCAAAAAACCGAACGAGATAGCAAGACAAATAGAATCAAGAAGCCAATTATTTACGAACCTGTTAGAGAATTTAAAGACGGAAAATTAATCGTAACATATCCGCCTATTGTTCAAGGTTCAAGAAATATGTGTTTAACGTCCTTAGCGGGACAACTACATTACGCAGGAGCAACTCCTGAAACAATTTATCACAAATTATTAGAAGTTAACAAGATAGCCTGCACTCCACCTATTACACGAGCTGAAATCGAGACAATCGTTGAGAGTGTCACGAGGTATAAAAGGTAAGTGCCACGAGAAACCGAAAGTATATTTAGGACGATTGGAGCTAGTAATCATAGTTCACAAGAACGAGAAATAAATGATTATTACGCTACTGATCCTAATGCTATTGATTATCTACTCATGGAGGAAGACTTCTCAAAGAATATTTGGGAACCTGCATGTGTGGGGGGGG
>CANQCZ010000016.1 GCA_947591215.1 uncultured Bacilli bacterium
ATTTGTTGTCCAGTTTTCAAAGATCGATTTCAGCCCGTTTCTCTCGCTTTTTTTGTCACTCTTTTTAGCGCCGTTTTCCGGACTGCTTTGTTATCTTATCACTTTACCTTTTTATACGTCAAGAACTTTTTTAGTTTTTTTAGTTTTTATTTGTCGCTTATTTTCTCTTTGAGTAATTAATTATTTTTAGAGAATTTACAAGCAAAAATTTTCACTAATTTATTAAATTCTTTTTTACAATGATTATTCATAAAATATAAGGATAACAAATCTGTTACACTAATATATCACATCTCACGATAAAGCTAGCACTGTTGGTTTTAAACTGAATCCCATTAATTACAATGAAATAGATATCGATTTGACAATACATGTATTCTTCCAAAAATATCCTTTTCTACATATTCAAGTTAATATTATTTCCAAAAATTTCACGATAAATGTCGAAGAGATAATATATAAGTTTAAATTTAAAAATATTTACTGTCATCTTTATTTATGCTATTCTTTTTTGGCGAGGATATTTAAAATGTTGCATCAATTAAAAAATATTTTAATAAAAATAAATAAATTCCGTTTAACAAAAAACTTTCAAAGAAACGAAATCAAAAAGATAAAGCAAAAGCGACGAATTCAAATACAAAAGCAAGTAACTCTAACCAAAGAACAAAAGAAACAAATTGATGATTTATATAAAAAATATTATGGCAAAAAAATAAAATATAATTGGCATAAAGAATATTATGCGATAAGTGGTGTTTTTGATTATAGATATTTTCCAGAATTGCTATATATTCCTAAATTTGAGGACTTATTAAATTCCCCAAACTATTATAATTGTTTACAAGATAAGAATATTATTGAATTTGTTAGTCGTTCATGTGACGGAGTAAGATCACCTCTAGTATATGTTAGATGCGCCAATGGCTTATTATTAGATGGTAATTATAATGTAATTTCAAAAGAAAAAGCAGTTGATATTTTATCTAAAATTGATAGTTTTTTTATTAAACCTAGCGTTGGTTCTAATTCAGGAAAAGATTGTAAGATTATTAACCAAGATGAATTCAACAATTTGAAAGAACGTTTATTTGAACAATATGGAAAAGATTTTATAATTCAAGAACTGCTTCATAATAGTGAAGATATCGCAAAATTAAATAAAACTAGTTTAAATACTTTTAGAGTCATCACTTACATTTTAGATGGAAATATTTATCATATGCCGTTAGCATTAAAAATCGGAAGAAATGGACACTTTTTAGACAATGCACATCAAGGCGGAATGTTTATCGGTCTTAACGACGAAGGATATTTGGATAAACAGGCAGCTACTGAATTTGGCGAAAAATTCTTAGAACATCCAGATAGTAAAGTCAAGTTTGAAAATTATCATATCGAAGGTGTAGACAAAATAATTGAAGTTGCTCATAAATTGCAAGGAATGATTCCGCATGTCGGTTGTATCAACTGGGATTTAACAATAAATGATAAAAATGAAATTATTTTAATCGAAGCTAATATTCGTGGTGGTGGTATTTGGATAGTAGAAATGACTGGTAAAGCAGCATTTGGAAATAACACTGAAAGAGTTTTAGAGTTAATTAAGGAAAATAAAGAATTATTTTAAAGGATGGGTGTTTTGAAATCATCCATCCTTTTTAATTAATAGAATAGTTGGTTAAAACCAACCGCATCCACAGCCATAGATTCTATAGCAACATGGTCTACAAGGATTGTAGCAACTATAGGAGCAATAACTACCATTATTGTTGCCATTTCCATTTGTAATAGTTACAAGAGTCGGACCTAATACTGCAGTGCCAGTCGTAGTCACTACTTCAACAATGTAGTAATAGTTATTGGTTGTAGCATTTCCATAATTGCTACCATTCTGTCCATTAACTAAACTACAATCTAAATAGTTTGTAACTCCAGTTGGATATGTTGCTAATGTTACATATGGTCCTGCCATATTTTGACTTCTTAATATTCGATACAAAACCGGAGTTCCTTCACCAGTGTAATTCCACGTTAACTGTACGCATCCACTAGTTAAAGCAACACCTGTAAGCGTTCCTTCGGAAGTTTGAGTAGGAGTAGTTACCGCTACCGCAGTCGATGCAGGACCAGGTCCTGATTCATCATATCCTGCAACAGTAAAGTAATAGGTTGTTCCAGGTGTCAAATTAGTAGCAACAAATGTTCCATCGACTGTGCTTCCAATTTGTGTAAATGGTCCAGAAGCGGATGTCGATTGAGAAATATTGTACCCTGTAGCCTCTGGGATTCCAGTCCAAGTAATTGTAGCTTGTGTAGGCGAATTGGCAGTGGCTTGAACATTAGTTGGTGCTTGCTCAACTGCTAACACCATCGGTTGATCTTGAGCCACTAACTTATTAACTTCTTGATTCATAGTACCTCCATTATGATCATTAGATACTATGAAAAAAAAATAGGGTCACCTCCACGTTCGACCCTTATTTCAATATTTTATGCAAATTTGTTTAATTGCCTAATGCCTTTCATCAGAATCGTAAATCTCACAAAACCTACCATGAAAACTCGGAATGATTTTAGCTTGCTTTAAATGATCGACATTTCCGTACTCCAAGCAACGAAATTGTGCAATTCCTTTTTCTCGTTCTTCGGTTACGATGGTTGTAACACCACTTGGAAGACAAATGAAACTTTGAGTTAAAACTACGTAAGGAATTCCCATTAAATGTGACATAATAACGCTCATTATTCCTAAATGACAAACGAATACTAATGTATCGGTCGATGATTCTTTGACTCGATAATATCGTCCTTCGCGAATATAACCATGTTTCGCTAGAAGTTGATCAAAAGAATCAACCACTTCTTGATAATATTTTTTTATATCAGCGGATTTCATTACTTCAGTATTTAAATAAAGATCATTACGATAGAAAGCTTCTTGCTTAGTAAAAAAACTCGGTAAAAAATCCCAATTTTGAACTTTGTTTTGATCATAAGGTACTTTGACCATATGCGAAAATTCTTGAAGCCAATCAAGGTAGATAGGTTCTCTATGATGATATTTTAAAAAAGCTTCGGCAGTTAATTTCGCACGTTCTAAAGGAGAACAATAAACTTCTTTAAATTTTAATGTTTTATACGCATTCGCTAATGCCTCAACTTCTTTAAAGCCTTGTTCGGTTAAAGTATTATGAACATGATCCGGTTCTCCATGTCGAATAAATATCAATTTCATATTGTCCTTGCTCCTATAAAAAGTTTATTTAATTATAGCAAAAATACTAAAATTTTAATAGTCTTTTCAACGCCTCTAGGAACTTACATAATGAATTGTAAAAATATTATTGACATTCATGTTTATACGACTTAAAATCTAAGCAAAAAATTTTTAAAGGAGGAAAAAACATGAAGAAAAAGGCTATTTTTACTTTACTCGCACTTTTGAGCTTAGGTGCTTGTACCAATTCGGAAGTTAATTATTCTGATGACTACTCTTTGGGACAGTCGTCCGATACGTCTCAAAGCAATCTTGATTCATCTATGGAAAGTCAATCCTCAGATGCATCTTCAGTAAATCAAAATGAAGATTCTGTATTAAAAGATTTTTTAGTTAAAATTAAACAAGACGTTCAATTTGATGGTACGTATGAATTAGAAGACTCAGAGTATACTTATGTTCATGAAATACGTACGGTTTTTACTACAACAAAATATCTTTCTAGAGAAGATTACTATAGAGAAGATTTACCAGAAGTAAAGTATCAACAATTTAACGATATATTATCTTATGAAGACAATAAAGTTTATTACATCACTCATAATTTAGACAATACGGTGACTAAAACTATCGCCACCGACCAAAATCAAACTCCTTTTAGTTGGGATGTCTTTCAAAATCCTTTCTTAAATGTGAATGAAGCAGATTTTACTTTTATAGATGCTGGAAAATATAGTTTAAATCCTGAGATTGGATTAGATATCGGCATCGCTATTACCGGGTGGAATCATAGTGCTTGTATAACATTTGAAATCGAAATTTTAGAAAATAGCGTCAATTTAGAATTTGTTTTAGACAGTTTGGACGGAGAAATAGCTTATAGTTTTGTCGCCAGCAATTTCGGAACTGCCACAATCGACACCGAACCATTTGAACATACTTCCGATCACGAAAAACTACAGACCGCTTTACAATCAATTCAAGAGAACTATACCATACAGATGTTAGATCATGCTTTTGAAGAAGATTCAGAGGATATAACTATTACTTTATATAAAACAGAAACGCATTATTTTGATGAATTTAATCAAGTCGGATATTTAAAAATCGATGATATAGTAAAAGCTTATGAATTAACTGATGAGGCTATCAGTAAATATGAAGACGCCGAAGCAGAAAATCCATTTGTCGCTCATCTTGATTTAACAAGTTTTGCCGCAGAAATATTTGAAGAGACCGAAGCTAATGTTTTCACTCTTAAAGATCGAGATTTAGCAGGTGCAGTCGTAGCTGCATTTTCAAATAACAGTGACGATAAACTTATCGGTCAATACCTAGCCATTGATGCCAAAATTACCTTAACCGATGAGGGGCAACTCGATAAATTTGAATATTACTATGATGCTTATGGTTTGGTGGCAAAGCGCACAGTTACTTTTGAAAATATCGGAACCACCGACATTCCGTCATATGTCTTAAATGCTTTAGAGGCATATGATGATGATAAAAAAGATGATTCGTTAATCCCTAACAAATATATCGGTATTTATGAAGGAGCATTGAATGATGAAAATCAAATAAATGGCTTAAATACTATAACGATTGAAATTACAGACAGCACAATTACTATTAACGAAATAGTTGCAGTTATCGTAAGTTATGACGATTATGAAGGATTTACTTTAACTCTTGATGGAAAAACATATTATATGTGTACCAATTCTTACGATGAAGAAGAAAGTGTACAAAGTATGTTTCTTGCTTCTGAGGATTACGCAATATATAGTTTTAGCATAGTTAGAAAAGATAATGAAGGTGAAGATACTTCTATAATTCCAAGTAAATTTATCGGTAAATTCGAAGGAATACTATGTGATGGAGATAACCCCAATGCACAAATTAATGGATCAAACAATTTGCAAGTCGAAATTACTAGTACTTCGATTACTATTAATGGATTAACTGCTACTATTGTAGAATATGATCCATACGAAGATTTCACTCTTAACATCGACGGAATTACTTATTACTTATGTTCTAACGATAATAATGATCCAACAAATGAATTATTTTTTGCAGACGAAGATTATGAAATTTATTGTTTTAGTTTAGTAAGAGTTGAAGAATAAAAAAGTGTCAAGGTATCTAGCCTTGACTTTTTTATTTGCAATTAACTTTTATTTTCACATCTGATGATTATAATGGACAATTGTTTCGGAGGTTAAGGCACAGATTGAAAGACCTTTAATTGTGTGCCAAGTATCCTCACTGCCGGTATAATAAATATCATCTAACATGTTACAAGCAGCGAATACATCTTTTCCAAACTCTAATAACCCCTCATAAATCGTTAAAGCAGGAAGATTAATGCAATTGTAAAAAACTTCATTACTTATTTTTGTGACGCTACTAGGAATGTTTACTTCTTGAAGAAGAGCACAATTTTCAAATAAACTATCTTCTAAAACCACTAAATTCGGGGGTAAATGAATACTTATCAAGTTTTCCATACCCTCAAATGCCGACTCTCCAATAGATAAAACAGAGTCTGGAATATCTAATTCATAGACATTTTTGCAAAAATAAAAGGCATATCCTTCAATTGTTTCAATCGTCTCTGGTAAATCGATACCGGTTAAAGAACTACACCAATAAAAAGCATCTTCCTTAATGATCTTTGTTTGGCTATAAATATTTATTTTTGTTTTTGTTTGCGGTATGCGAAACAACGAACTATAATCTTTGCTATATAATGCTTCGTCATAAACACTATAATGGTCATTTTGATCAATGATAAATTTTTGTAAATTATCTAATTGAATTAACGCTCCTTCACCGATTTCTTTCAAAGCGTCGGGAATGTAAAATTCTTTTAACGATACACAATAAGCAAAAGCAAAGTCGCCGATGGTTTCAATTTGATTTGGCAATTTAAGATCAGTCAATTTACGGCAATTATAAAAGGCGCGCGATCCAATCATTGTAATGGTATTCGGTAAATCTAAAGTTTCTAAATCTTGGCAAAACTCAAAAGTTTTATTCGGAATTTCAGATATCTTACCTAAAATTTGAATTTCTTTTAATTTGGACTCAAAGAAGACTTTTTCTTCCAACTCTTTTATAGATGGAGGAAGAATAATCTTATTACAATTTGCTAGTCTAGAAATCGATTCTGATTTTACTTTTTCCACTGTGTCTTTAATTGTTACCTCTTTTTTTCCTTCCGGTACTTTTATTAAGATTCTTTCATTTTGTGAATATAATATTCCGTCATATGCCATATATTGTTCGTTTAACGCGTTAACTGAAAAAGCGTTTAATTTTTGACAAAGATGAAAGTTATCTTCACGTATAAAACTTACATTATTTATGGAAAGATTAACTAAACTTGGATCATAATAAAAAGCTGCTCGTTTTAATGAGTAAGTAGCACTTGGAATATTAACGCTACATAAATTTGAACAACTATTAAAAGCGTATTGATCGATTACTTGTACTGTTTTTGGGAGAACTACTTCTTTCATATTACATTCCATAAAACAAGCTTCACCAATTCTTAAAATTGGTAAATTATTAAACGTTTCAGGAACAATCAAGGTATCAATAAAATCGAAGTTGTTATACTTATATATTTCATATCCTATAGTTTTTAAACTATCATTCTCTATTTCATACATTGCCCGATATGTGAAATCGCCACGATTGATGGGATTTTTAGTTTCGATAATATGAAATATCGGCTTAATTTCTTTATCTTCACCAATATTGCTTAGAGATTCATTCCATTTATAAAAATCATAATAATATGTCTTTGTGTTTGGAGCTTTCCGTGTCGGCTCCTCACCTTCATAAAATACACTTTCGTGATCTTTTACCATAGTAGAAAATAGTATCGAACCATCGTAATCAAAAAAAGTTACATTATGGGTGTTTGTCGAGAGAATTGATGTCATACTTGAATCTGTACTATTTTGACAAGAGCATAATAGTAAAAGTAAAATTCCGGTGTTTAAAATCTTTTTCATGATAATGTAACAGCCTCATCTACTAAATTAAACGGCAGTGAATCAAATGAACTGATCACCATTTCAATATCAATGTTTTCATTTAAAAAACAAACTTTTTCTAACTGATTATTATCATTCAAGTTTATCTCAATTGTTAAATTTGATTCATAACCAACACTATTATATAGCATCTTAGGAACAAAACTACCCGCGACAATATCTGCATATTCACTACTTAACTGGTAAAGATTAGTCGCTTTTTCATAATTGAATAAAGCACCAGATATGATATTAAATTGTGGAATAGCTTTAGTATAATCATCATAACTATTGCCATTATCTCCCCAACTATTTGAATCTTGGATGTAATATAGTTCAATCAAACCAGATTCACCCTCAACTGTATTCCACCAGCTATCTTGCCATTCATCAATTTCATCAGCTTCAAAATCATGTTGAACAAAAATCGATTTTCCAGAAAGATATATTTTTTGATGTTCAGCTTCTTGATGATCAATAAAGTCGATAACATATGAATTTCCAACATTTGCAAGGGCTACTGATAATTTTTTCTGGTCACCACTTTCAGGCAAAGGTTGTAAATGATTTAATTCAATATCATCATAAGAAAACGTGCCTCTCATTTCAGAAATATAATTGTCTTCTTCAAAAAATGCCTCCGATTCTATTTCAAGTGAAACAAATTTTTTATCTTCAATAGTCATCGTGGCAGATGTAATTTTTGACCCATTAGGAAAAAACTTATCTAAGACATAGGCCATTTTATGTAAATTAACATTATATTTGCCATTATTTAAAGAAGTAAAATCATTTTCATTAAGTAAACTAAATGGATTGATATAAACGTTATCGTAAAGATAATCATTATCATATGTCTTTTTGATCAAATTATCTAAACCTAAAGTTTCTTGATATATTTTTCCTTCTTCATCTCTAAAATATGTTTCATCGAAAACTATATCAGACGGATTATCTTTATAAACATATGATAATTTAGAATGAAAGCCTTCTTCTGTTTCATTTAAATAATCATAGTCAAATTGGAAATTTACTTCTTCTGTTTGAATTATGGTACCTAAAACCTTTAACTTAAATCCCTTATTAATATTTTTAAGAGCAGAATTAACTTCCGACAATAAGTTTTGTTCGACATGAGAAGAATTATTTTCACCGGAAAAATTATTAAAGTTATCATTACATGAACATAGAGATCCTGTTATAAAAGTTATTAAAAATAATTTAAAGCAAAATTTGTTCTTCATAATACCTCCTTGTTCTAATTTTAAAATATTTTTATTATCTTAACATATATCATTTTTATTATCAAAAGAATTAATGATGAATATTAGTAATCGCATATTTATAAATAAAATTAAGTTAAGCAAATTTACTTAGAAATATCGAAATTTTTTTATAAATATATTAATCATTAGATAATATTATGATACACCTTAACATAACAACATTTAATTTTGCAAAAATACTGTTATAATTTATTACATTCTATTAAAAGATAGTCAATGAATTTTTTCTCTATCTTGAAAATCGAACTTACCTTTGCATAAATTTTTGTTTTTCAAATTTTTCTACTTTAAAGCACTAAAAGAAATTTTTAATCATATATTATTTTTTTTATCCCTTTTTTACTATAAGTAGGCATATAATGTTTAAGGAAGTGTCATCAGTGAAACAAAGTTTTTTTAGAAAAATATTTACTCCGATAAATTTACGTGAAGGTAAGGAATGGAAAAGTATATTAATCTTCAGCATTCCGATTATTATCTCCTTTATTTTGCAACAATTATATGTATTAAGCGATGCAATGATTTGTGGTCAAGCTTTATCTAGCGATGAAGTTGCCGGAGTGAATGATGTTTATTCGTTAACTTTTGTATTTTTGCAATTTTCTTTCGGATGCACTGCCGGATTTTGCGTTATCACTTCTTCACGAATTGGAAAAAACGACGAACAAGGCATTCGCCATTCGTTTGCGTCTCAAATTATTTTGTGCATCTTAATTTCAATCTTTTTAATGATAACTGCAACTTCTCTCCTTAATTATCTTTTATCAATAATTAACGTAACCCCTCAAAACAAAGGTGTTTACACTGCCGCTTATCAATATTGCTTTGTAATTTTTATCGGAATATTTGCCCAAATTTTTTATAACATGATCTGTTCTATTTTGAGAAGTATCGGCGATTCTATTACTCCGCTTTTGTTTTTATTGATGTCAACAATTCTCAATATTATTCTCGATATTATTTTTATTGTATCGTTTAAATGGGGCGTAATCGGTGCTGCCTTAGCTACTATCTTTGCTCAAAGTTTAAGTACAATACTTTGTTTTATTTATACATTTAAAAAGTACAAACAATTTAGATTGCACAAAGCAGATTTTATGTTTCCCATAAATGAATTATGGATTCACTTTAAGCAAGGATTTCCTTTAGGTTTTCAGTTTTCTCTCTTAGCAATCGGAATCATCTTTATGCAAGGATCGATTGTTTCTTATGATCTTTTACCAAATGGTGATATGGTTTTTAATAATCCGGCACAAAATGGATTTGGAGCCGCTAATAAAGTCAAAAGTTTTATGATGTCGCCAATTAGCGCTTTAGGAACGGCGTTAGTCAGTTTTAATGCTCAAAATTTAGGCGCTAAAAATTACGATCGCATCAAAAAAGGAACTTTGCAAAGTATCCTTATTGTTTTTGTAATGTATATCATTATTCTTCTTTGCGGTTTATTATTTACTATTAACGGTAACTATCAATACATATTTTTAAGTCCCGACAAAATTTCTAATGAATCAATTAAATTCGGAAATTATTTTCTCTATATCGATTTATCTTTATTTTTTATTCTTGGCATCATGTTCGTCTTCCGGAATGGGGTACAAGGTATTGCTAAATCACACTACACTTTATTGGCAGGATTATTTGAATTGATCGCGAGAATTGCGTTATGTCTCACTCTACCTCCTTTAGTAAATGGAGGAAGCATCAATGCCTATGCATCCGATTGGTCATATTTAGTTCTTTGCTTAGCTGATCCTTTAGCTTGGTCCATGGCAATAGTTGCTCTTATTTATCCTTTTGTTCATTATATTATTTTAAAAAAATATGACAATTAAAAATTTTTGGCATTCAAAATACTTGTTTTATATATTAAAGTTTTTTTATTTTGCATAAAAAAACTGTTAAGAACTTTAGTCACTATAACCAATACCTTAACAGTTTTACAATAATTATTGATAAACTCTTACATAATCAACGCTCATTGCTTGTGGAAAGCAATCATCAATATTGTAACCAGGCCATTGGCCTCCTACTGCCACATTTAACAAAAAGAAGAAATCCTTTTGAAATGCTTGACGTCCATCGTTTGTTGCAATTCCAAATGTAAAAGTTTTCACATTGTCGAGATAAAACACCATTTGTTTTTCATCCCATTCCATTCCATAAACATGATAATCAGTTCGATAATCGATATCATATCCGTTATTGCTTGAACTTTTATGCGATGCGTCATTCCAATGAACTGTGGTATGTACCTTTTCTTCAATGTTAATTGCTTCCATAATATCAATTTCACCACATGATGGCCAATTTACTTGATCGATGTTAGCGCCTAACATCCAAAAAGCCGGCCAAATCCCCATCATTCGCGGTAATGCAAGACGGGCTTCAACATAACCATAATGGAAACTGAACTTTCCTTTGGTAATCATACGGGAAGAAGTATAATTAAAATTTCCGAATCGTTCGTTTAAAGCCGTAATTTTTAAAGAACCATTATTAACTGTGGCATTTTCTTTACGATAATATTGCTGTTCATTATTGCCCCAACCCCAATTGCCGTTTCCTAATTCAAAAGTCCACTTACTTTCATCAACGCTATTTCCGTTAAATTCATCGTTCCAAACGAGAGTTCGATTATGACTGGTTGTCGGTGCCGGAGTAATGGT
The DNA here is from genome assembly GCA_947591215.1 of uncultured Bacilli bacterium. GTDB lineage: Bacteria > Bacillota_I > Bacilli_A > RFN20 > CAG-449 > CANQAG01. The sequence continues at coordinate 11,219 of CANQCZ010000016.1, forward strand.
TCCATCTAACCCTACACAGGGAACAATTTTAGCATTATATCCTAGTAAAGACGGATTGCTGATTGTAATTTGATGTAGGGCATTTGTTTCTCCATCGATTTTACCAAGCATAAAACCATAAAGATATGGAAGATGATTGGTTCCCGGCGTTGCAATGAATTCCTTTCTATAATGGTATTGCACGTTGGCTAAAACTTCAAAGGTTTCATTAATTAAATATCGTGAATAATATATAGCTTCTTGAATGATAAAATTGATCTTTCTTGAAACTGAACTAGTAATTAAAAAGTCTACTATGTAACTTTCATTATCAACAAGGATTATTCCATCTTGTTTTACTTGAACGGAATAATTTTCTTTTGCATTGTTATTATCAACTTGTAATTTTAAAATACCTTCGCCATTTTCAATGGTATTCAAAACACAATCATCATCACTTGAAATAACCCATGAATCTAAAGTTGTAAAACTAGTATTTTCCAAAAGTTCATCTTTTCTTTCTTCTTTAATTGAAGTATCTGAAAGATTATTTGAATCTGAGGTATTTTCTTCTAAAGAACTAGAAAATCCGCTGGATATTTCTCCATTTAAAGAAGAATCAAATGAATTTGAAGTAGAATTTGATAAGATAGAAGTAGGATTTAAATCAGATTTACACGAGCCTAAAGAACCTAATAGAATTGCTATCGGCATCAAATTTTTAATTAATCTTTTAATCATATCCAACCTCCTATTTTATATTCATAAAGGCTTAGAGAAAGGATTCTCTAAGCCTTTTTAATTAGTAAAAGCGACTTAGTTAAAAACTAAGCAATGGTAATATAATTACTATAGTCAGACCATTCAGAATCTAAAGTCGTAACTCCATCTCCTTTGGCACGAACTCTAACGGCATATTCTCCGCTTCCTAATTCATTGAAATCGATCACTCCGCCATTACCGATTTCCGAAATTGTCTTTAAAACAGATTTTTCTTGATTGACAATTTCAACTTCAAATGTATTTGCGCCGGTGACTGGAGCAAATGCCACAACATATTTATTTGGTTGATCAGGAAGTGGATTTAAAACTAAACCAACTGGAGTTTCGAATTTTACTGCTGTTTTAGGCTCACTCCATTGAGGATTTTTAATTTTCAAGGTCACTTCTTGACTCAAAGCATATTCGGAACTAACGACTAATTTGAAAGACGCATTATAGGAAGGACCTTCCGTATATTCTACTTCAATTTCATTTTCACCAACTTGAAGTGTTTTTTCAACGCCGTTAATTGTTACATTACCGGCAAAACTTGAATCTAATTTAAAACTTAATGCGTAACGTGTACCTTCCGTTAAAGTAGTATTTTTATAAAAAACTTGGAATCCATAAGAACTACTTGGTCCTGTAGCTTGGAATTTAAATGTTGCGGTATCATTTAAAACCGAGGCTTCATTGACTGTAACATATGAAGCTTCTTGGATATTCCAATATGAATAAGTATTCAAAAGCAATAAATCTTTATTTGGAAGATAATCCATGCCTTCGACACCGAAAGGAATATCTTCTTGTTCAGCTGGAGCTTGGAAAGTAATATCGCCGACATTAGCGAATCCTTGTCCCATTTTCCAATCAGAATCAACTGAATCTTCACCATTACCTTTAGCGCGAACCTTAACTTTGTAGGCTCCGTCTTCTAAATCAGAAAAATCAACAGTTTCGCCCGGAGCTGAAATGCTAACTGGATCACCGACCGGCTCATTATTTTTGCCATCTAAAATTTGAACATCATAGCCATTAGCGTCTTGTACCGGAGCAAAAGCCACAATGTAATGATCCGTAGCATAATTCAAAACAACGCCTTCTGGAGCGGCGAGTTTTGTAGGAGCCAAGCTCCAATTGAGTTCACTAATTATAAAACTACCATTTTCAATCATTGTAACGGGGTCAGCCGTACCATTTATAAGATGCAACGATCCATTGTTACCACCTTTTTCGGTATAAGTCACCGCGATGTTATTGTCACCTTCTTCGATATCGAAAACTTGATCATTAACACGAATTTTTCCGGCAACCGATGAATTTAATTTAAAGGTCAAATTGTATGATTTACCGGCAGTTAATGAAGTATTCTTGTAGAATAATTGCATACTAAATCCGTTTGGCGCAGCATGTGATACCGATGACCAAGTGACATAGTAAACGCCTGCTTGTTCATAAGCTTTTTCCATCGTGACATAGGAACAAAGCCAACCTTGATCATTCCAATAAGACATTTGATCATCCGGTAATGGATTATCGACATTATCACCTTGTTCCGCAAATACCATCTGATTCTTTTTAGCTTCTTGGTCAAGGACGGTAATGGTCTTAGTAGCAAATTTTGTATTATCTTCAACAGAAGTCGCTTTAATTACTACTTCTCCTGGAGCAACACCGGTGACACTACCGGTAGCAGAAACTGTAGCGGTCGTTGACGATTCACTTGTCCAAGTGACGCCTTGTGTAGATCCTTCAACATTCGCGGTCAATTGAATTGATTCACCGACTCTAACTGAATCATCACCGGAAATCGTAACACTAATCTCTATGGTAATTGATTCAGAAATAGAAGAATCTTGATCATCACTAGTGGTGTCTCCTTCAGTGCTATTTTCGCTAGAAGTCGTCTCTTCTATAACGGAAGATTCCACTTGACTATCGCTTTCACTACTAGTGGCTTGCGAGTGTGATTCGCTTGTTTCTTCATGAGAAGAATTTGAAGATGTGCTTCCGGTTTCGTTATTACAACCTGTTAAGGCTACTCCCGCAAGCATCGTAACTGCTAATATCGAAAGCAGTTTTTTGTTTTTCATGTTTTACCTCCATTGAAACGGAAATCGATTTCCGTTCTAAAATAATAATATCCCTAAGTAGAAAAATTGTCAATAAATAATGTAAGCGATTACATCGAAGGACTTAACTTGCAACCAATGACTTATTTTAATAGTTAATTTCAGTTAATTTAAATTTTTATACTTAAAACAAAAAGCGAGAGACATTTTTAATTATCTCTCGTTTTGTAGGCAATATTTAAATTAATATATTTATTCTAATTCAAACATACCAGTATACAATTGATAATATTTACCTTTTTGTTTTATTAAATCCTCGTGGTCTCCTCGTTCAATGATGCGCCCGTGTTCTAACACCATGATTGCATTAGAGTTTTGCACAGTCGATAATCGATGGGCAATTACTAATACCGTACGTCCTTCCATCAATTTGTCGGTTCCTTTTTGAACTAATAATTCTGTTCGTGTATCGATTGAAGAAGTCGCTTCATCAAGAATCATCACTGGAGTGTCAGCAACAGCGGCTCGAGCAATCGACAATAATTGCCGTTGTCCTTGAGAAAGATTAGCGCCGTCACCGCTTAACATCGTATTAAAGCCTTCCGGGAGTCGCATGATAAAATCGTAAGCATTGGCTATTTTAGCGGCTTCATATACCTCTTCATCGGTCGCATCCAAGCGTCCATAACGAATATTTTCCATGACCGTTCCCGTAAATAGGTTAGTGTCTTGCAAAACGATACCTAATGATCTTCTAAGATCATCTTTCTTGATTTTATTAATATTAATTCCGTCATATCGAATTTTTCCATCTGCAATATCGTAAAAACGATTTATTAAATTAGTAATTGTCGTTTTACCTGCACCCGTAGCGCCGACAAAGGCTATTTTTTGACCAGGACGCGCATAAATAGAAACATCATGCAGAACAAGTTTTTCCGGTACATATCCAAAATCAACGTGATCTAAAACGATATCACCCTGAAGTTTTACATATTCTAAAGTACCATCCTTGTGTGGATGCTTCCACGCATAAAATCTTGTTCTTTCATCGGTTTCTTCAAAAGTTCCATCATCGTGATATTTTATATGCACTAAAGTTACATATCCATCATCAACTTCGCTTTGTTCATCAAGTAACTCAAAAACTCTAGAAGCACCGGCAAGTCCCATAACAATAAATGTTACCTGTTGCGCAAAGTTATTGATATTGTTTGTAAACATTCTTGCCATCATTAAAAACGAAACAACAACACCATATCCGATGGGACTAAATCCTGTAATAGTTAGATTCTGAACATTATCACTGTAAATTATAAGAATACTTCCGACGATAGCTACCAAAACATAAAGGAAATTCCCAATATTGCCCATAATCGGACCGACAATGTTACCATTGATATTACCTGTTGTCGCCACATCACACAAATGGTCATTCAATTTTTCAAAATCTTCGATTGATTTTTCTTCGTGACAGAAAACCTTGATTACTTTAAGACCATTGATTGATTCTTCAATCGACCCTTCGACAATTCCCAACGCTCTTTGTTGCTTGACAAAAAATTTTGCCGATTTTCCTCCGATAAATTTAGTATTTAAAAACATCATGACTGAACCGAGTAAAACGATTAATGTCAACCACACAGAATAAGAAAGCATAATAATCAACAACGCCATCACCGTGAAAGATGTCTGAAATAAACTTGGTAAAGATTGACTCACTAATTGACGGATAGTATCCGTATCGTTAGTATAAATAGACATGATGTCGCCATGAGCATGGGTATCAAAATATTTAATTGGCAAGGTTTCCATGTGATCAAACATTTGAATTCTGATTGAATTCATAAATTGCTGAGTGGTAATTGCCATAATATAGTTCCAAAAGAAAGATCCTAGTAAGCTAGCAACATAAAATCCGCCCATTAAAATTAAAAGGGTTGAAAGCGGCAGATATCCCTCTTGTGACAAAGTCCACGGATTTTGACCATTACGAATAGCAAATTCAATCGTATCGGTAATGTTTTTTACAAAAACCGATGAAGCAAAATTTCCAATGGCCATGACCACAATACAAAACATCGAAATGATGATACGGCCTTTATACTCTTTGAAAAGCATTTTAATAAGACGCATTAAAGTCCCTTTTTTAGCTTTTGGTGTATTATACTTTGCCATATTAATTGTCACCTCCGGTTCTATTTTGAGTGTAATAAACTTCTTGATAGATTTTATTACTCTTTAATAATGATTCGTGAGTACCGATTTCATCGATCTTTCCATCATTCAAAACGATGATTTGATCTGCATCTTCAATCGAGGAAATGCGCTGTGCAATTACGATTTTAGTAGTGTTTGGAATTTCGTTTTTTAGTCCGATTCTGATTAATTTATCGGTCTTAGTATCGACTGCTGAGGTTGAATCATCGAGAATCAAAATTTTTGGTTTCTTCAAAATCGCCCGAGCGATACATAACCGTTGTTTTTGTCCACCGGAAACATTGGTACCACCCTGTTCGATATGGGTCTCATATCCATCCGGAAAAGAATTAATAAATTCATCTGCTTGAGCGATTTTAGCGGCTTTAACAATCTCATCTTGACTTGCATTTAAGTCGCCCCAACGAAGATTTTCTTCAATAGTTCCAGAGAAAAGAACATTTTTTTGTAATACTACAGCGACGTTATTTCTTAAAACGTCAAGATCATATTTTCTAACATCTTGACCACCGACTAAAAGTTCACCATCGGTGATATCATATAAACGTGAAATTAAATTTACAAGTGAGGTTTTACCCGCTCCGGTAGAACCGATAATACCGATAAATTGACCGCTTTTAATATCTACATTGATATTTTCCAATGTATTCTTCTCCGCTGTAGCTTTATATTTGAAATCGACATTTTTAAAACTTACAGATCCATCTTTTACTTCCATTAAAGGATTATCGGGATTTTTAATTGTCGGTTCTTCTTCTAAAACTTCAGCAATACGTCTAATTGATTCCAAAGACATCGTCAACATAACAATAATCATCGAAATCATCATTAACGACATCAATATTTGTACCCCATAAGTCAATAATGATGACAGTTGCCCAATTGATAAAGCACCCCAATCTATAACCGTTGTTTCGACTTCTCCAATGATTTCAGTATGAGTCGAAGCAGTAGTGAATATTAAATGTGCGCCAAGTGCACAAACCAAAATATTAGAAAGATGAATGGCAAAATTCATAATCGGGTTATTAAAAGCCAATACTTTTTCGGCTTTTACAAAATCCGTAACCAAAGCATTGCTAGCCGCATTAAATTTCTTTTGCTCATATTTTTCACGAACAAATGATTTTACCACACGAATTCCCGAGATATTTTCTTGTACCGATTCATTTAGTGCATCGTATTTTTTAAACACTCTTCTAAAAATCGGCATCGCAAGTTTGATAATTAGCAATAATCCAAACACAACAATTGGAATAATTCCAAGAAAAATCCACGCCATCGAACCTCCGCTTGCAAAAGCCATTACTACCGAAAAGAACAGCATTAATGGTGCTCTAATGACAATACGAATGCACATTTGAAATGATTGTTGCGTATTAGTAACATCGGTAGTCATTCTTGTAACAAGTGAAGAATTCGAAAATTTATCGATATTTTCAAACGAGAAAGATTGTAATTTTTTATAAAGATCGGCTCTTAGATTTTTAGCAAGACCAGTAGAAGCTATCGCTGCAGTTCTTCCACCCATTATCCCACACGCTAAAGATACCATTGCCATTATAACTAAAATGATAATATATGGCCATAAAGTGCTAAAACCGACTGAAGCATTAACTTTTTCGATTTCGTCAATGAATTTCGACATCACAAAAGGTAAAGCACATTCCATCGATGCTTCTCCAATCATAAAAAGCGGTGTTAATAATGCCGGCACTTTATATTCTCTAACTGATTTTAAAATAAGTTTAATTTTACTGAACATTATTTTTTCTCCTCCTCTAATTTATCGATAAGGGCTTTTAATTTTTTGTTGTTAAGATCTTTTTCATTTGAAAGGTTAATAAGCATCCGATCAATTAATCCCTTTAATTCCATAATTTCATTTTCCGTAAAATCCTTGAAAGTCAAATCATCAATTTGATTAAATCTTTCACGACTATTTACTAAAGCTTCTTTTCCTTTTTCAGTCAAAAAAATCAAATTAGCACGCCTGTTCTTTTTATCTTGTTCTTTTTTTATTAATTTTGCCTTTTCAAGTCTTGACAAAGTTTTGGTTATTGCAACAGGTGATAGATTAAGTTCATTTGCAATTTCAATTTGAGTGCATCCATCGTGATTCTGAAGATAAGTTAAAATCGGATATTGACCACGATAAATTCCAGTGTCACAAAAAGCACATCGAAAGTAATAATGGCGAAATAAATCTATCATTTTTAAATGAAAAAGAGTGTCTGTTTTAAGTTCATCCATTTAGCGAGTGCACCTTTCTTTCGGTTAATCGTTAACTAGTTAATAGTCTATATAGATTTATTCACTCAGTCAACAAAAAAATACATAAAATAAAAAGCTTTATTTAATAAAATTATAAAACTAAAATTAAATCAAAAAATAGGTTTATAAGATAACATAAATATTATAAAACCTATTTTCTAAAAGTTATCATTTATATATAAATTCAATTTATTTAAGATTTTCTTATATTAACTTCATTTAGTACGGTAAGTAATTCGTCTTCTGTTTTAAAGAGAGGGCCATTGCATAATTGATGAAAAAATAATTCGCCATAGAAAAAATTAGATTCGATTAAAATTATGTCATCATTTTCATCAATAGCAAAATCCCATGATATAAGTCGTGAAAAATTAATTTTGGAATGCAATTCGATTGCCTTATTAAGGATTTCTTGAAATTTTGGAACAATAATTTCATGGTAATTAACATTACTATTTTTAGTATCAATTTTTTTATAAACTTTTGGCTTATAAACAGCTTCTTTTAATCTTCCATCTGACTCTACTCCTATAACTAGTCCTCCGCTACAAGCATTATCTACTTTCTGACCTTCTTCACCAAATCTAACAATTGTTGACAAACATTTAATACCTTGTTCACTCTTGAAGGTCATCACTCTCACAGTATTAATTGAGGATTTATTTAATTTTGCCATTATAGGAGATTGTTTAATTACTCTTTGAATAATTAAATCACGATGATTTTTTTCGAATTCCTCAAAGTCTTTATTTAATTCATTATAAAATTTGACACCATGTCCGCCTGCAGATTCACATGCAATTTTTACCACAAATTCTTTTTCTTTAATCAATTCTTTCTTTAAATCTGTTAAGGAGACTACTTTATCATCTAGATACCAAAAGTTATCTACTTTCATAGCTATAGTTTCTGGAAGTTTTACATTTTTAAAATAAATGTTATAAAAACATTTATTATCCAAAACTTTCAATTTAACCCAATTATTATAATAATAATCAATGAATCTATAATGAAAAGAATCGGGAATGTATAGTTTATTAACTTCTCCACTCATCGCATAATATTTAATATGTTCATACCCTTTATAATTTCGATCATATTTTTTCCAAAATCTTTTAATTTCATTAAATTTTTGTTTTGGCATTAATTTCTTAGAACATTTACAAAGATTTTGTTCTCCTTCATATATCCAATTAATTCTAGTTAAATTTATTTTTTCAATAATTTTATTTTGCAAATTGCTAATTATATTCATAATATCAATCTCCTTTAATAATTCTCAAAGATTATACTAAGTATTTTTACTTTCGTCAACTATCATAACCTAAAATATCATTATTTTGTTAATCGTAAATTGAAAAAGCAACACATGCCAAGAAAAGGTGTTGTAATAAAAATATAATATTTAATGATAAGATTGAATTAAATGTTTCAAGCAATTATTTATATCATTAATAAATTTATCTTCATTTTATTTAATAGATTTCTTTTTTACTTTAGATAAAAAAGAATTTATTATTAAAAAAAGAAATTTATCCCTTAAAATTAATAAACAAATAAAATATATTAAAATACCTTCTAAAATAAGAAGAAAAGTATTTAAAATACTAGGAGCTAAAAAACTTTGCACCCAATAAACACAGATAAACATAATGAGTCCGCTAATAAGATATTTCCAATTATTAAATAAAATATTTTTCAAAGAAACATCTTTTCTTGCAAAATACAACATCACAAGAGTTATGGATAATTCCGCAGAGATTGTTGCAATACAAGCACCAATTGACCAATAAAAGGTTATTAAAAAAAGATTAAGTACAAGATTTACTATAGCGCCAAAAGTAACAGAAAATGTATATTTATTATCCATTTTCAAAGGTAATAAATATTGAATACCTAAAACATTACTTAATCCAATAATAATAGCAAGCGGTGATAAAATCATTATTAACATTGGCACTTTATCATATCCTGGCCCAAAAAACCAAGGCGAAAAATTTGAAGCAATGGCAGATAATCCAAACATTATTGGCACTCCAAGGAACATAACAAAATTAATGGCAAGGTGAATATTTTTTCTAAAAGTATCAAATTTTCCGTTTGAAATTATAAATGAGTTTCTTTGTATCATAACAGCTCCCATTGCTGTAATAACTGTTATAACTAATTTTACTATTTTTTCAGACTGCACATAATAAGCGACTTCTATATCTGCCATATTTTGAATAGTTTGACTTCCATCAGATGCAATTTCTACAACTGTTTGAGGAACTAGTATTCCGATAAGTGTTCTATCTAGAATAGTATAAATAGATGTTGCTATGGTTGGAATAAATAGTTTTATGGTTGGCATAATATGTCTTTTTATATTTAATTCACGAAAATTTACTTTTTCGATAAATTTTGGAAGATTAGGCCATAATGAAATATTTGCAACGATAGTAATCACAGAATATAAAAAAGTATATAACCATAAATCTGTTTCGTTTTTAACAAATATAAAAATTAATGTTAAGCCTAAAATTTTTATAAGAATATTTTTTACAGTAAGAATTCCAAATTTTTCTATTCCTTGAAATAAATAAGTTAGATCAAAGGCAACTGCAATAATATTAATTGATAATATACTTAATAAAGTTTTTTCACTAGAATCAAAATTTCCAAAAACGATTAATAAAAAAAACAATATTAAAGAAATTATTACTGAAAATAATCTAGCAAAAAATATTTCCCAAAAAATTATAGTCTGCTCATGTTTATTATTTTGCTGTCTTGCAATTTCGCGTTTTGCATATGTTACAAAACCTAATGATGCAAATAATATGAAATACGAAGTAATTGAATATAGAAAAGAATATTGCCCTATCCCAACTTTACCTAACACTCTAGAAATATAAGGAGTAGTAACTATCGGTATTAAAATTAAAAAAAGATCATTTATTAAAAAAAAGAAATAATTTTTTTTTACACCATTGTTTTTCTGTTTTGTTGATAAAATATTTCTTGCCATTCTAACACCTCTTCTTTGATAAGATAAACTATTTTTTGTACAATATCTATATTTATTTTTTCATTTAAAAAAAATATGCTATCATCTCTAGCTAGAATTTTAGTTTCCTTTTAACAAAACTTCAATTATTGTTCAATCTCTATATTTTTCAATTTCCAATACATTTTTATTTTATAATTGTTTTAAATCTCATTATCACAAAAAAGTGTCATTTTTTAGCTCTTCCATTGTTTTCAAAAAAACCGCACAACTCACTTTTAAATCATAAAAATCTATAAAAAAATATGTTAGAAAAATAATGTGCTTATACAATAGAATAAATTACTTGCAATAATATTTTTATCTATGCAACTTTCAGTGCAATTTATTTCCGTAATTCTTTGTAGCAGAGAATTTTTTTAATATCTGCAATTAATGCATATTGCTAAATTGTAATTTTTTGTTACATTTACGTTCACTGCAAAATCGAAAAAAATAATAATGCTTTAATACAAAAAACTTTGGCAATGTTCCCTACTTATTATTTAAGTTTCATTTGAAGATAATAATTACAAAATAAAGTTATCGCAATATTTAATTATATATTAGAGTAAAATTGACAACTTTCTTTTTATATTCAAAATTTGCTTTATTCATTACGATACTTTTTTCTTCTTATTAATTAATTTTTTTAAATATCTTTTAGCTTTATAAATAAAACTAAATAATTTACTTCTCTTTTTAACTATTTCACCATTAGAATTTAAAATCTGCAGAAGTTCATTAGAAATTTTATAATAAACTTTTGGTGAATAATGGTCATAATCATATGGTCCCATCAAATCCGACATAGATTCAATATATTTTGAAACATCAATTACTTTTATTTTATTATTTGATAAACTTAACGATTTTAAATAGTTATTAATCTCCGGATAGAAAAAAACAGCTCTTTTTCCTTTTTGAATATATTTTTCGTTTCCTAAAATGAAGACTATATTGCTATTAACCATTTTTATTAATTTTTCTATAGTGTTTATTACTAAGTTAGAACTAAAAGGTACTAGTTCAAAATTTTCTTTAAACCATTTAAGTTGTTCTCTAGTTACACTAAAATTATAAGGATTATTGAACACCAAATTTTCTTGCTCTTCTGTTAAATTTGTTAAATCATATTCGACATTTCCCAATGTAATTAAAACTTGTAACTTTTTGTGACGATAAAAATTAAATATTTTTTCTTGCAAAACAGATACGATTATAAATTTGTTATTATCAAAGAATTTTGTATCAAAAAATGTTGGGGTTCCAAATGGCATCTTCTCAATGAATTCTTTCTTATCTTTTTCCGACAGAAGTTTTGATGCCAAAGTATTAGTTAACGTATTAAAAAAAGTATTATTTCTTCCTTGGTCATCAATAAAAGCAAATTCAGTTTTAATATCATTGGATTTTAAAAATGTTACAATTCTATATAAATCACAAGGGCCTTTAATTAATATATCATTCATTGATTTTTCGTCGTTAAGAATATGAATTTTATCGACTAAATTAATCCATTCCGGCATACCTTCCGTACTCGAAACATTACAAGCAACATCTCCTACAACTTTCAAACTTGGCGATTCTAAATATTTATAAACATATTGTTCAAGTTTCATGCCAAGCGTTCTACATGAAAACAAAAAATGAATTAATTGACCATCTTTTATTGCAAAAAAGCCAACAATCCCATAATATCCATAATTATCAGCAACTTCAACATATCCTTTATCAATAGAGCAATCATTAATAAGACTATTAAATTCTTCTTTACTTTGTCTATACTTAGTATAATTCAATTGATTACTTCTCATCATTAATTCATATAATCTATCTTCTTTTGACTTTACATCTCTTGAGATTACACATTGAATATTTGATGCCATCAAAAATTCGTAATTTGAAGAGTAACTCCTTTCAGCAACTCTTTTTACTTCCAATGTTTTATATTGTTCTAATCGACTATGTTTTAAGTCCTTTTTAGGAGCTTTTTCAAAATAATCTGCCAAAATGTGTATATAATCTGGAGTTTCTACCATTAAATTTTGATTATAAAATATTGCTTCTTGCAAATTTGATTCATTGTCATCCAAAAATAAAACATTAGCATCTCTTAATGACATATCAGTGATAATTTCTTTTATTCTTTGTCCTTTAGGTTCCCAATTTATAGATTTAAATACAAAATAGTCATTCAGTCCAACTTCTTTAAGTTTATTTTCAACAACTTCCAAATTATTTTTTGAACATATAGAATTAATAACTCCACAATTTGTACTATTTTTAATTAAATTAATAACTTGTTCAGAAATTATTACTTCACCCTCAGAAATTGTCCCATTCCAAAAAGTTTGATCTAAATCCCATATTATTAATTTAATTTTTGAGATATCAATTTCCATACTAAAAATTCCTCCAATAATTTTAACAATAATAACATTATAATTATTTTAACTTGTGATAATCAACATGTCAAATTGAACATAAACATTATTGTTGAGTGTTAAGTGACAAATTTAGCGCAACTGAAGGGAATTATTGACAAAAAGACAATTTTATTATTTTCTTTTGAGGAAAAAGAAGTAATCAAATGAAAAGACTAAAAATTGAAGGCAGAATGTTAATTCAAGCAAAACCTTAGACGTCATCGGCATCTATAGAGTAGATAAAAAGGTCAACCTATATCAAATCTGTTGACCTATTTCATACCTAATTTCTAGCGCTTGCGTTAATTTTATTCACTTAACACATTATTTTGTTTTAATAGCTTTGATGACTTAGAAAAGTATTTAACTAAAATACTACTAAACATTAACTTTTTTGTAACCTTTGTTTAACTGAATGTCAAATTTATTTAATTTCTCGGCAATTTCGAGGATATAATTAGTAATCACACTGCTGCAAGTTTCATCAATTTTACGCGCTGCTTTGGCAATTACTTCACTATTTGATTTAATACTATCAATTTTACTTCTTAATGTATCTAAAGGTTTATCCAAATACGTTTGCTTTAATTTATTAAACAGTTCATTTAACTCAATCATACTTCTTAATTCAATTTTTTCTTTCTGTTCCGCAATGATAAGATTAGAAAAACGAGACGTTAAAGAAGTGAGCATATTTAAAAAGGTCATCATATATGCTGGTCTTACTACATACATATCTTCGTATTCACGAACTTTATATATCGGTAAATCGTTAGCTTTATCACTTTCTAGATTAGAAACTAAAAGTGCATATTTGCATTGTTTCTTTTTTCGGTTTTTATCGAGGGCACCAAAATAATCTTCATTTTTCTTTTTTATTTTAGAAGTGGGGTTTTCATCTTTCATTTCTAAACATACCGAGGCCAACAATTCCGAATCCACATGTTGATCGTTAGCAAAAATTTTAAAGATATAGTCCGCTTTGCTTCCCTTAGTTTCATCGTCCTCTTTAATTACTTCGTTATCTTTAACCCAAGTGCAATTTAATAATCCGTTTTGCATATAAGATTTGGCCTCATTATCGCACCAAATTTCCAAGTCTTCGCCGGTTTGTTTGACATTTAAAATGGATTTTTGACGCTGTAATTCATTGATTTTGTCTTCTATGTTTTTTAGTTCTTCAATCTTATCCGCGATCGCGCGATCGTGCAACTCTTTGTTTTTGTTAATAATATTGTTATATTCTATTTCTTTATTTTTTAAAGCGAGTTCATGATCACGATTTAATCTTTCAATCGATGCTTGCAATTCTCTAATTTGACTTTCATATTTTTGCTGCAATTTCAATGATTCATTTTCAATTTCAACTTTTTTGGTATCTTCCAAAGACTTAATGCGATGATTTAAATTAGCAATTTCACTTTGATGTTCTAATTGCAATTTATTCAATCGCATATTCAATTCAACTTCCCCGTCTTTTTTGGTTTCGTTGATTTTAGCCTCTAAAGTTTCAATTTTTCTTTTATATTCTGTCTCCAATTGTTTCTCTTTTTGCTGATGAAGATTTTCTAACATCTTTTTATTTTCTTCAATCCGTTTTTGATATTCTAGTTCCTTGCCATTTTTTAAAGCTTCGTCAATCGCCGCAAAATCAATAGAATTGATCGTGGCTAGATCAATTAAGTCTCCTTCATTAGCATTTTCTTGTAAAACTAACGTATTCTTATCTCTTACAATAACCTTAATGTATTTCATTTGATTACTCCTTTCTTTAAATCGTCGCTTTGTCAACTATTTTAAAATGAAACTTTTCAACTTTTTTATTTACGCTTTTTTCTTTTTTTCGGTACTTCCGGCTCATCGATTTCTTCATATCCTTTGGTTTTTTGATCCTCAGGACTCATCGCCAAGAATTCAGGTGTTAATTCATAACCTAAAATTTGAACACAATCACTCAATTCATCAATGGTTAACTTACCATCTTGAAACATTAAATAAAGGATTGCCAAAATATCGTCGTCATCGTTGCCTTCAGCTTTCAATTCATCAAAAACTTTTTTTATTTCTGTTACTGTCATTTTTTCTCCTTTAAATACTTTTTATTATCAAAATCAATGATAAATATGGTGTTGATTTTATTAAAGCAAAAAAATTTAAGTAATAAAAGGGCTGGCTATTAAAATTGGTTTCAATAATTTAAAAGTTAACCATTATATAATATATACTACGTATAATTATATAACAGATAAAGTTTTTATTCATTATGTTATTTTCACAAGACATTAAATAAGAGAGAATATCCCCACATTCTCGTGGGTTCAACACTGTTTTTATATTTTTCTTTTACAATTTCTAACATTTTTTGATCTATTAATTTTAAATATTTATTTAAGTTTTTTGAACCTAGTGCATCATAATATTTCTTTTCGCCTCTTTCAAAATATATTCTTGGGGTAATACCGAAAGCAACTTTAATTGTATTAACCTTAATGTATCCCTTTTTTGGATCCGCTTTTTCAATCGTCCACAATAATCCTTCCATATCCAACCAAAATTGCATATATGGCAATTTTATATATTTAAGACCAAGTTTTTCAGCAGTCTTTATGCATAATTGGTAATTATTTTCATCATTTGCTGAAATAAATAAAAGATCTCTAAAATTATTTTTTGAATGTGCCTTTGTCCATTTGTTATTTTCGATTATACCTAGATTAATGAGATACTCGACTTTTAAAGCATAAATGCTTGCAAAGATCAGTCGATGATCGTTGACTTTTTTTAGATATAAAATAAGTTGTTCCGTCTTTTTTTGACTTTTTTTCGCGTTTGTTATTAGAAACGAATATTCCATAGCATCAAAAACTTTTCCGGTTTCTAAATCGATTTCAAATTTAAAACAATAACCACGATCATTGACTACGTCGTTGATGCAATATATGAAATCACGATTAAAGTGATGTTTTTTGATTAAATTTTTGCATTTGTTACATATTGCTTTTTCCGACAAACGTTCTTCATTTTCATATATATCAAATAAAGCTGATATTTCATCATAATAGTCAAGCATTTATTTTACCTCGCTATCCGCAATAAATGCGTAGTATAACGCCATATAGCCATTAGGATACATACCATCTACCAAATATGGGTTATCTTTTAAATGCCTTTTTAATTTAGACAACGCACCGGTCGTAAAAACTCCGCGATCTTGGTAATTTTTTAAAATTTTTCTAGGAGATTTATGCAAATCATAATAATCGCTTTTTCGAAGATGGTCTTTACTTAAAACCAAAAACTTAACTTTCAGTGTATTTACCTCTTTTTTAGGAAGTACATGAAGCAAGTTTTCCATTAAAAAGAAAAATTTATTAGTCGCGTCGTTTAAATCAAACCCAAGCGAATTTTCCGCTTTTAAAAAATCAATTAACTTATCCCTTAACTCCTTTTCATCCGCCAAAAAATGTGGCGAACCGATTAAATCAATCATCAAATCGTATAAATTATGAATCTTTTTTTTCTTAATATATTCCATCATTTTTTCATTTAAACGTAATTTGGTGTTTTTGACTTTGATTTGCTGCATTCCTAAAAAAATGAGATTTACTTCTTTCAAATCGTGAAGATAACTGATCAATTCATTTGTAGCTTTGATTGATTTAGCGGCTTGTTTTGCTATCCAATAAAAATAATTTGAATTAAAAAAAACTTCTTGCTCTTCGTTTTCAAATTTTTTTGCTAGATGAACTATTGTCGATTGATATCTAAAATATCGCTTTTGCTCCGGTTTGCTTAAAAGGTAAAACTCACTAGGAAGAATAATGTTTTTAGAATCTAATCTCTTTTTTAATTCATCGATATTGATTTTATTGTCGACGAATAATCGATAAGTATTTGTAAAAAATGATTTCATATTATCTTTTTTTATCGACTTGTTTATCTTATTTACCATATGTTCTATAATCTATAAACTGATTAAATTTCTTCAATAAAAATATTTTTGATATTATCGATATCGGTTTTGGAAACACCGATGCTAATTAGATGATTATATATTTTGTTAGAAAGTTTATCGCCCTCGGTTTTGTTAATGGTTTCAACATAATTGTATTTAATATTATTTAAAGTTCTTATTCCGCCGATTAAACCAAAATTTGAAAATAAATAATCATAATACAAGTCATCTTCCGCCACTCCCAATAATCCATTTAATAAATATGCAATCATTCCGGTACGGTCAGTTCCAATATTACAATGAAAATAAAGAGGATAATTATCTTCATGCGCTAAAATATCCGAAAAGATATGTCTTACCATCTCTTGGTTAACCAATAGAATATTATTTTGCCAATACATCGGGCAAGAAAGGTATTGAACCGCATCTCCAAGAACGCTTGAGGTAATAGAACCGATTTCATTATCGTCAATAGTGCGTAAATCCATCTCCGATTTAATTTTTAAATCTTCAAGCAAAACTCTTTTTCCTTCCTCGGTAACCTCTTTGCTTATTTGATTAGAGAAAGAGGTATTTAGCCTACCACCTCTAAATAACAGGCCTTGTTTAACACGATGATTGCCGTCAATTTTCCATCCACCGACATCACGCACGTTAGTGATACCATCAACTTTTAAATTCCGTGGACAATCATCGACAACTTCAAAAGTTTCAGGAGCCGTTTCAACTTCTATATCTTGAAGATCTGAAGTGACTTTCCAATAATATTTAGTTCCGATTTTCAAATTATAAATAGAAGCAGTAGAATCCAAAGTGCGAATTGTAAAACAATTGGAAAAATCTTCAAATTCACTGATCAAAACATTGTAATTTGCTGTTTCATCTTTGTCTAAAGTCCATGTTAACTCTATCGGTTCCGGTTGACTTAACTCTTGTCGGCCATCAGCATATTTGGTAATATTTGAAAAATCATCATAAAGAAAATTATCTTGTACTTCAGTGTGAATGTGCACTTTTCGTGACAAATTATTGGTTGGTGAAGAGCATGAAAGCAACATCCCTCCTATAAAAAAAATTACCGATAAATATGAATGCTTTAATTGAGTTTTCATTTTTTATTTCCTCTTTATAATTATTTTAGCATTCTTTATATTATTTTTAAATATGAATAAATTACAATAAAACAATTTAATTATTATTATTAAAATTGTTTAATGCCATAATATACCATTGATTAGTCACAAATTTCAAAACTATATTTATATGTTGCCGCTTAATTTAATTTTTTTTATAATAATTATTGGAGGTTTTCTCTATGAAATTTTTCAAATTCAAAACTTCAGCGGACACTAATAACATCTATAAGCTTGATGGACGCGTTCCGCTTTTAAAAGCCATTCCCTTCGGTTTACAGCATGTCTTAGCCATGTTTGTCGCAAATGTGACGCCTATTATTTTAATCGCTTCAGTCGCTGTTTATCAAGGACAACCATTTTCCCCTAGCGATACTGCAAGATTGATTCAAGCAGCGATGATTGTCGCCGGAATCGGCACACTTATTCAACTTTTCCCGATTTGGCGCATCGGTTCCCGACTTCCGATTGTGATGGGTTTGAGCTTTACTTTTGTTTCGACGATGATTGCTTTAGCTGCTAAAGACTACAGCATAATGATTGGAGCTATTCTTATTGGCGGTTGTATCGAAGGTATTTTAGGATTGACCGCTAAATATTGGAGACGTTTTATCTCCCCTATTGTTTCCGCTTGTGTTGTTACCACAACCGGATTTAGTCTTTTAGCCACGGGTGCTACTTCCTTTGCGAGCAGCGGAACTTTCGCGCTTGGGTCTTGGCAAAATTTCGTGGTGGCTTTAGTCGCACTAATCACTTGCCTTTTAGTCAATTCTTTTGCAAAAGGATTTTGGAAACAACTATATATTCTTTTTGGTTTAATCGCCGGCTACATTGTTTCCCTTTTCTTTGGAATGGTCGATTTCAATACTATCGGTGAAACGATCAATGAATTAGGAATAATTTCTTTTCCGCGGCTTTTTGCTTATACTCCAAAATTTGATTTAGGAGCTATTATTTCCGTTTCTTTGATATTTCTTGTCTCTGCTGCTGAAACAATCGGAGATAGTTCCGCGGTTTGCACCAGTGGTTTAAATCGTACCATTACCGAACGAGAACTTTCCGGTTCCTTATGTTGCAACGGCTTTGTATCGGCGATTTCTGGAGGCGTTTTCGGTTGTCCTCCTATCACTTCTTTTAGTCAAAATGTCGGATTAGTGGCGATGACTAAAGTCGTCAATCGTTATACGATTATGTTTGGAGCTATCGCTCTTATTTTAGCAGGTCTATTTCCGCCAATTGGTGCATTCTTTTCTACTCTTCCCGATTGTGTCCTTGGAGGATGCTCTATCATCATGTTTGGGGCCATTATCGTATCGGGATTAGGAATGTTTCGCGATATTAAAATGACCACTCGAAATACGATAATCGTTGCTTGTTCTTTTTGTTTAGGCATCGGTGTCACACAGGTTCCGGGATTCTTTGATTCAATGCCCGATATTGTTGGAGAAATTTTTGCCAATAATCCGATTGCCGGAGTTTTTGTTATTTCAATGATACTATCTATCATTCTTCCTAAAGATAAGGGCATCAATAGCCATCAAGAAATCAAAATACAAGAAAATACTGATTCTAATCAACAAATTAACGATAGCAATTCATAAATCGCCTAGATTACAACCCGCTTTTAAATGCATAATATTTTTAGTTTTTTAACATAAGCATTCTTCAATTTTCTATATAAAATAAAAAGTACCTCAATAATTGAAAAACTTTAAAATAATATATTAAAAATTACATGTATTGAAATCAAGCAAAAAAAAGGACGCTTATGCGACCTCTTTTTCTTTTGATTCTAAATTATCGAGATTTGAAGCAAATTTTTTAAGATTCTGTTCACGAAGTTTCTTTTGTTTGGCTCTTTTATCTTCAACATCGGCTTTAAGAGAATAAACATATAAAACTATTAGTAGATAAACCATGCTTATTAATACTAATAAAGTACCGAACCGTCTAAAATCAGAACCGAATCCAATCGCTTCAAAGAATGAAGTTTCAAACTGATATAAAGGATAGAACGGATGAGCAGTAAAAGCACCTTCCATATTATTAATAAAAGCCGATAAAATTAAAGATGCGATTCCTAATGCCATCACAATACCACCTATACTAATATAAATGATTTCAGCGATTTTACGATTTAATTTCTTTCTTTCATCAGCACTGCGGCGAATCTTTGAGCCTTTATTATCCTTCATACTCTATTCTCCTTTTTATATCTACATAAATATATCACTTAAAAAGTTTAAGTTCAATTAAAACTAATTAATGTTTTTTCGGTCTTCGCTGTTTTCTTGATCTTTGATATTTTCTTGATCTTTTTTAGCAAACATTTGTTTTTCAAAGTCGATTAACACTTGCCATTCTTTAATGTAAAGTTGTCTCCAAGCCGGTTCATAGGCTGCACAACAATCTTGCCATGTCTTATGCAAAGCATCAATCATCGACTTCAAATTTTGACCGGATTCAAGCTTTTTGCTTCCTTCCATATAATATAAAACTTCCATGGTATCATCGGTTGCTTTTTTAAACAATGGATCTTCAATCTTAGAGTGCGTGACAACAAATTTATAGAATCCGACATAGCGTTTTATTTCATTTAAAACAAAGTTTGATTGCGGATTAGCTTGTCCTTTAGCTTCATTCATCGTTTTATTGAATTCTACAAAAGAACGATGAATTTCGTCAGTAATTGTAAGGCAAGCCAAAGAACGATAAAATTTATCGTCGGCATCAATTAGATCTTTAACTTCGTGTTCACCATTGCCTTCTTTTTCGGCATTGGTATAATGACCATCTAAAATATCCTTTAAAGTTTCATGGATTCCGACTATGTAATCATATAAGCGCACAATCGAAGCACGATCGACGATTACTTTATCATCTTCGATTTTGACGATATTTGATTCGTCTCCGTAAATATCACCGATAAATTCTTGGAGCTGAGAGCGAATCTTTTCTCCTACTTCTCCGTTATTTTTTAAAAAGAAACTTAAAGGTGATCCTTCCTCCAACCCATGATTGATGTGGGCTTTACGTTGTAAATAGACATCCTTATTATACGTTTCTTTAACCATTCCGTATTCAAGTGTATCTCTTACCATTAAACTCACTTGATAGATTCCAAGAATGTATCTCGATACTTGATTCATAAATTCTTCCTTCTTTCTTTTAATCTAGAAATTTTTCAATTTCATGCACTGCTTTAATTTCATTTTTAGCATATTTTTTTACTTCATCCGGAGCATTTTCCATCACGAAGCTGTTAGCGAAACTTTTAAACATCGGAATATCGTTTCCCGAATCACCGACCACTGCCACTTCATCTTTATCGATATTGCGATCGGAAGCAAATCTTTCAAGAGCATTTGCTTTATTAACGCCTTTATTCATGAACTCTACCGAATCATGAGACCAAAGAATTTCAAAGTCAGAGCCATACTTTTCATTAAAGATCTTTGAATATTCCTGGGCTTTTTGAACCGCATCTCGATGATATCCAAAATATGGCATCACTTTGTAAAAATGGCAATTTTGATCATTTAAACATTCTTCTAGTTTTTCTTCTCCGAAAACATAGTCTTCGCTATATACTCCTTGGATATGATAACCAAAGTACAGCAAGGCATACTGATGTTTTTTTATGTTAGGCGCGGTAATTAAAAGTGGTACTTTATCTGTCATTATTAATATGGCAAAAACCGATTTTAATTCTTTTAGTTCATAGTAGAGTTTACGTACTTTATCATGAGACATACAATTTTCATAGACGATTTTATTATCAACCGAAACAAATGCTCCGTTGCAGCCAATCATCGTCGGAATATGATCGATTTTTTTTGCAATTTTTAATAATATCGGATAATTACGCCCTGAGACTAAGACCAACTTTTTTCCATTTTTGATAGCTCGCCTTAAGAAATCCTTATTTGATCTAGTTAAAAGACGAGCTTTTCGTTTTGGATAAAATAAAGTTCCATCAAGATCAGAAGCGATAACTTTCAACATAGAGTATCACCTTTCGTAATTATAATATAATTAAGGTCAAAAAAAAATATAAATAACCCGAAAATTAAATTTAC